>CAYOPA010000019.1:16151-24494 GCA_964405625.1 uncultured Bryobacterales bacterium | reverse complement strand
AAAGTGCAACGGGGGCCGGCCGCGAAGGCCTCCTCGGGCAGCTCCACGCTGGAGTAGTGGGTCGTCGGCGTTCCCGGCGCGGGCGGGTAGCGCCGCTGCAGAGCGGCTTCGGTGACGTAGCCGGCGGCCTGAGCCTGCCGGCAAAGCCGCCGCAGCTCGGCCTGCTGCCGCCAACGCAGATACGGGCGCAGCGGATGCCGTGACCCGCCCGGCGACCAAGCGTCATGGGGGTCGCCGACCACCTCAACGGCAAACCCTCGGCCTTGTCGCCGCAACTCCGCCGCCGCCAGCGAGGCCACCTCGGAAGGAATCCGCAGAATCACGGCTGCATCGGCCGCGGCGTCCAAGGTCCGCCGCAGGGCGGCCGAGACCGAGCTCCGCAGCAGCAGGTACTCCCAGGCCCCGACGTAGGGCGGAGACGGCGCAAATCGCACGCCCGGGCCGTCCGCGCGCTGCCAGACGGCAAGCTCGCGCGCGGCCGGATGCACCCGAGCGGCCACGAGCGCTTCTTCGAAAACGTCCAGATAGCGCGTGAAAAAGCTGTGGGGGAAAGGACCGTCCGTCCAAACCCGCCCGTCGGGGGCCTGGAAGAAGCGGTGCTCCAGGACGACGACTACGCGCATCAGCGCTGCAAGCCCCTGTAGAGCCGCAACAGCTCTTCGTCAGGGAGGGGCGCGTCGGCTCTCGAGCCCAGAAAGTAGTAGGCCGAGGCGCAATCAAAGGCGCCGGGTCGGTCGAGTAGGGCCCGGTCGGGGTACTTCAGCCAAAACGCGCTCAGCCGCGCAGCCGCCGACGCCGCCCGCCGCGCCGCTCGCCCGCGGCAGCAGCTCAACAGGAAGCCTTGCCAAGCCCAGGCCAACGCCACGCCCGGGCCGGCCGCCGCGCCGGACTCCACCTCACGAAACCAACGGAAAAGCCGCCGATGGCCCAAGTGCGTGAAGCGCGTAAAGTCGTGCTCGCCGGCATGTACATGCTGCAGGAACGGAGTCTCGGCATAGACCAGCCCGCCGGGGCGAAGCACGCGCCAGACCTCGCTCACCGCCTGGGCCGGGTCCAGCACGTGCTCCAGCACGGCTTGCAAAACCACGCCGTCGAAGCTGGAATCCTCAAAGGGAATCTGGTGCGCGTCCAGCAACAAGGCCGTGCGGCTGGTCCAGCGGACATCGGTTTCCAGCCACTCAACGCGAGGGTCGGCCAACGCGGGCCGCATGCCCTGGCCGCCCTCGCCGCATCCCAGCGACAGCAGCCGCGGACGCGGCGTCGCCCGGCAGGCCAAGTCCACGAAGCGGCCGATCTTTTCGGCAGTGCGGCGGTTGTCGCTCAGTCGCGGCAGCCAGGCGGCGGCCCGTCCGACCCAACCGCCGCGGCCGACATGCGACGCCGCTGCGTCGAAGCGGGCAAACGGACTGCGCTCGGAGTCCAACAGCGCCGGCCGGCCGCGATCCGACGGGTACGACGCCTCGCAATCCAGGCAGACCGCCATCCATTCGTCGAGCTCCAACCGCCCCCGACATCGCGGACAACGGACCCCGCGCAACTCCCCCGCCATTGTCGCCGGCATACGCAGCAACGATCGGCGGAAGCGTCCGCCGGGAATAGGTCGGGCCAGAGTAGGCTTGGCCTCGACCTGGGCGTCGAGGCGGCAGGCGTGGGCGCCTGCGCCGCCTGGTGTCTCCAGCGAGCTTTGGGCGCCTTACAATAACGACTGTCGTGATGCGGTTCCGGGCTGTTGCGATGGTTGCTCTGATGGTGGCGCTGGGTTGGGCGAGCCGGCCCGGCTGGTCGCAGCAGCGCGACCTGCGCTTGGACGTGGGTCCGATCCGGCGGGTGGCGCTGGTGATCGGGAACAACGACTACCGGCAGGCGCCTCCGCTGCGCAACGCCGTCAACGACGCCGAGGATCTGGCGGCGGCGCTGCGGGCGGTGGATTTTGATGTGGAGGCGGTGCTCGACGCCGATTTGCGTGCGCTGGACGGGGCGATCGACCGGTTCATCAGCCGCATTTCGCCCGGTGACGTGGCGCTGTTCCACTACTCCGGCCACGGCATGCAGGCCAACGGCGAGAACTACCTGATCCCGGTTGATTTCAAGGTGACCGACCTGGCCAGCGTGCGCTACGACGCCTATTCGGCCTCGAAGCTGCACGACCGGATGGCGGGCGCGGGATCAAAGCTCTCAATCGTCACGCTGGACGCCTGTCGCAACAATGGCTTCGAGAGCAGCCGCTCGACCGGCGGCGGGCTGGCGGGCATGAACGCGGCCGAGGGCGCCTTCATCGCCTTCGCCACCGGCCCAGGCATGACGGCCGACGACAATCAGCAAGGCCGCAACGGGCTTTTTACCGGCGAGCTGCTGCGGGCGCTCGACGAGCCCGGGTTGTCGCTGGACGAGGTTTTCAACCGGGTGCGGCAGGGCGTTTATGAAGCCTCGGGGCGGCGGCAATTGCCCTGGAGCAGCTCAAGCGTGATCGGGGGCTTCTACTTTCGTCAGCCTGAGCCGGAGCCCGCGGCGGAGCGGCCGACGGAGGCGGTCGCCACCAGCGTTTCGACGGTCGTGCCCGAGGAACAGGCTTGGCGGCTGGAGCTGGCGTTTTGGGAAGCGATTCGGGGCGGCGACAACCCGGCGATGTTCGAGTCGTATCTGAACAAGTACCCCGAGGGGCACTTTGCGGACCTGGCGCGGATTCAGTTGGATGCGCTGACGCCGGAGCCGGAACCGGTGGCGGAGGCCGCTCCCGCGCCCGAAGCTCCCCGGGCCGAAGCCCCCAAGGCGGAACCGCCGGCCGCGCCGAATCGGACGATGAGCAGTTTGCCGGTGGTGCGCGGCAGCCTGGGCGTGGAGACGCGCGTCGCCCGCAACATCGAGGAGCTGCAACTGCTGGCCGATTCCGCGGACCGCAGCTATTCAATCTTCGCGCTGCCGATGGCGACCGAGCCGCAAAGCGTGGGCACGGCCGGGTGGAAGCTGCAATTGGAGCGGTCGGAGCCGAAACGTGATCGCTTCACCCTGTATGTGGTCGAACCGGCGCAGAGAGCAGCGGCGCCGGTGAAGCGTCCGAGCCTCCAACCCGGCGTGAAGACTTCGGAGCTGAACCAGCCGACGCGGCACGAGCACAAGAACGCCGCGATCCACCAACCGATCCAGTTCAACCGCTCCGGCCCGAACGCCTGCGACGAGATCGTCGTGTTGAGCATCGAGGCCAACCGCGTGGTGGGTTACTTGGCCGAGAGGCGGTAGAGACGGTTGATCGGTGGAACGGTTGATCGGTTGGGTTAGCGGTGCTTGAGGGTGAGCTCGGCGACCACGTGGCTGTCGGGACCGCCGGTCTTGGTGGCGACGTAGGCGGCGTGCTCGGTGGTATCGACCTTTTCAAAGACCAGGTCGCGGGCGCCGGCGGTGTGCATCGCCAGCATGACAGGAACGTCCTGGGCTGGGGCCGCCGGGGCCGGGGCGGCTTTTTGGGGCTGTTGGCCGGCGTTACGCAGCCGGGCGATGGCTTGATCGAGGTCGTCGACCTTTTTCCGTGAAAGCATCACGAAGACCTTCTCCTCACCGGCTTGGTGGTCAAAGGCGAACCAGCCGCCCTGCGGCACGACTTGGCTCTCGTCGGGCCGCATCCTGTGGTCCTGGCCGGCTCCGTCGGCGGGGAACAGTACGCGCCAGCGGCCGCTGGCCCCTTTGGCCAGGATGTACAGGTAGGCCATGTCGGTGGATTCGAGCCGAATGCGGATGCGGTCGCCGGAATGGAAGGTCGTTTCCACGTCAACTTCTTCCACGGACTGGTCCTTGGTCTGGCGCAGCAGCGAGTAGCGCAGGCCCAGGGGCGCGTCGGTCACGGCGCTGAGCACGGGCCGGCGATCGACAACGGGGACCAGCACGGGGGCGTCCTGGGTTTCGGCCAGCCGGACCAGCGGCGGCAGGGGCGCCGGGATGTTGGGCTGCGCCTGCTCGACGCGTTTGGTCGCGGGCTCAACGGCCTTGGTCGCCGAAGGCGGCGCGGCCTGCGGGTTCTCCTTGTAGAAGCGGTCGCGGGCGGAGCGGAAAACGTCGCGGGCGCCCATCTCCCGTTCGGCCGCCGCGGCCATGCCGGCGCCGACGGCGAGCAGGGCCAGGGCGAGGATGCGTGATCTGGATGAGTGAAACATGATGTCGATCGCCTCTCAATGATTCAGGCGACAGACGGGGGCTGGTTCCCTCACCGAGTCCGCTTGTCTAGCCGCGCGGGTTTGCCTATGCTGAGAGGGCGATCCGGTTGCGGCCCGACCCCAAGCGGGCGAGCAGCGGACCGCGCAGTGCGAATCGGAAAGCCGCCCGGCGTGCGAGGGATTCCGCCTCGTTCCGACGATACTTGCAATCAAACCCCTGCTAGTAAACCAGCGAGATGCAGTTGATGAGAATGCTTTTTTGCGCATCCGGGCGCGCGGCCCTGCTTGCTTTTGCGGTCCTGTCGGCCGCTACGGCCCTATCAGCGCAGACGCTGCTCACAGTGGCGCCGCGGATCCTTGAATACCCTTCGACCAACGTGGGCGATCGCGTGACGAGGCAGGTGTTTGTGATCTCGCAGCTTGACTCGACGCAGACGATCTTCGTGGAGAGCAGCAACCAGACATTCCTGCCCGACCCGGCGTCGATTCGGCCGGTTCCGGGGGAGCTGTTGCCCTACAACATCATTTTCTTTCCGCGCGGGGCCGGGCCGGTTTCCAGCACGATCACTTTCTACCGGATGGTGAACGGGCAGCGCGAGAACTTGGCCACGGTGGAAGCCAGCGGCGAGGGGTTGTCGCCGTTTGAGGTGAGCCCGACGGAGATCGATTTCGGGCCGCTGCCGGTGGAGACGCGCAGCGAGTTTCGGCAGATCCGGGTCAAGTCATTGCAAAATCAGACGAACCTGGAAGTGCAGGTACGCTCGATTGATCCGGACTCGTTTGAGGTGACGCCGCAGGTGGCGATGCTGTCAGGCAGCGGGGAGGCGACGGTGATGGTGCGCTTCCGGCCGCGGCGGACCGGCCAGTCGATCTCGTCGATCAATTTTTCGATTTCGGGCGTAACGCTGTCGGTAGTGGTGCGGGGCTCGGGAGTCGCTTTCGGGTTGGAGCCCGACGAGCTGACGCTGCCGACGACGCCGACAGGCTGCGCCTCGGAGGCGCCGATCCGGATCACGCCGTACGACGCCCTGGACTTCCTGATCGGCTCGCAGGGGCCGCCGTTCGTGGTGACGCCGACGTCGGTGGTGGGCAACCAGCCGGCCGAAGTGAAGGTGCGGGCGGCGGCGGCGGCGGCGGGCGTGACCAACGGCACGATCGTCTTCAACGCGCGACAGGGCGGGCAGATCACGCAGCAGCGGCTGGTTCCGGTGCGACTGGCGGGCGTGGAGGTTCGAGCCGCGCCGGAGGCAGTGGACTTCGGTTCGATTCCGCCGGGCGGGCCGCCGCTGGAGCGGAATGTGGTGATTGGATCGAGCTTGGCGGGCAGCGCCATCGGGGTGAGCTTGGCGGTGACGTCGGACAACCCGGCTTTCGAGGCCGAGGCGAACGGGGCCGCGATCCGGGTGCGGTTTTCGCCGTTGGCGCCGGGACCGGTGAACGGGACGCTGACGGTAAACGTGACGCCGCTGGCCGACCCGAGCTGCGGCAGGACGCTGCGCATCCCGCTATCGGGGACGGGCGGCAATCCGCTGCTCACGCTGACGCCGCCGTCGGTGGCGTTTGGCGAGGTTGCCGTGGGACAGACGGCGCGGACGATCGTGGCGCTGACCAACCGCACCGCGGAAAGCTTTGAGGGCGAGGTGCGCGTGGATACGACGGCGTTTCGCGTGGAGCGAGCGGACAATCTCCCGAACCGCCAAAGGGTGAGCGTGGGTCCGGGGCAGACGGTCAATTTCGAAGCGCAGTTTACGCCGACGCGGACGGGCGGGTTTGTGGGCGAAGCGAGTTTCCTGTTGCAGGCGATCGGGGGCTCGCAAGAGAATGCGGTGCTGACGATGCCGCTCAGCGGCGAGGGCGCCACGCGAACCTTCAGCTACGAGCTGATCCAGGGCCAGGGCGAACCGGCCCCGTTGGCCGCGGGCCAGCGCATCGAGGCGCCGGCGACGCGGGCCGGCGGCTCGTCGCTGCTGACGTTGCGGGTCCGTAACACGAGCGAGGAGGCCGCGGTGATTGGGAGCATTGAGATCACGGGCCGCGGGTTTGAGCTCAGCGGGGTATTCTCGGAGGTCAACGTGCCGGCGGGAGGAACGTTCGACGCGCCGTTCCGGTTTGCGCCGATGGGGGCGGGGCGGGCCGAGGCGACGCTGGCGATCGGCGGCGCGCGCTTTCCGCTCTCCGGGCTGGGCCAGGTGCGAGGGGCGCGGATTACGGGCTTGCCGGCCACCATCCGGCCGACCGAGCAGCTCGCGCTGGGCGTGACGCTCGAAGGCGTGGAGCCGGACGGCGTGGACGGCGAGCTGGAGGTCGTGTTTGAGCCGGCGGACAACGAGCTCGTCCGGTTTGAGACTGGCGGTCGGCGGACCGCCTTCCACGTGCGCCAGGGGACGGGCGTCCCGGTGTTTGCCGGCAATGTCGGGCAGGTCGGCTTGCAGGCCGGGGCGGCGGCCGGCGTGCTGCGGATACGAGCTCGGTTTACGGCGGACGGCGAGGATGTAACGCCGCCAGGAGGCGTGGAGGCCGAGACGCAGATCGCGTCCGGACGGCCGGAGATCTTGTCGGCGTTCGTGGAAGATCGCACGGCGACGGGGTTCACGCTGGTGACGGTCGGCTACAGCCCGACGCGGGAGGCGACGGGAGCGGTGATTGAGCTGGAAAACGCCGGCGGCGGGGTGTCGACGGTAACGGTGGCGGGCGCTCGCGAAGCGTTTGCGGAGTACTTCGCCGGTTCGGGGCGGCTGGGCGGGCTGTTTGAGCTGCGGGCGCGGGTGACGACGTCCAATGCGGCGGCGGCGCGGGTGCGGGTGGCGAACGCGGCGGGAGAGTCGGACGCGGCCAGGGTGGTTGTGGGGGAGTAGATTTCCACGGGAACCCGTGGCGCAGGCGCCTACGCCTGCCGCCTCGACCCCCAGGTCGAGGCCCGCGGATTCCCCTCGAAAGCCGACCCTGCGGGCTTCGCCAAAGCCCGCGCCACGGGCGCGGCCTAGGCCGTTGGGCCGAAGACCTGTTCGAGGTGGTCGGGCGGCGGGCGGTGTCGGGCCGTCGCCAGGCTGATGATGACGTAGGCGACCGCCGACAGGCAGAAGGCCGGGATGATCTCATGCACATCGGCCAAGCCCGGTAGCTGGAACCGCACGGCGAAGCGCCAGACGATGGTCGCCGTCATGCCGACGACCATCGACCAGAAAGCGCCGTGACCGGTGCCCCAGCGCAGATACAGCCCGCCGAAGATCGAGGGGAAGAAGCCGGCTGCGAAGACGGCGCCGGAGAAGCTGGTCATCTCCACCACGCCCGCCGGCGGGTAGACCGTCACGACAAGGACCAACACGGCGTAGACGACAATGGCCATCTTGGTGCGGCCGACGATGCGGTGCGTCGCCATCGGCTTCCAGACGCGCCAAATGTCGCCCACCACCGAAGTGCCGACAATCAGCATCACCGAGGCCAACGACGACATGCCGGCCGCAAAAAGCCCCGTCAGGCACAGCGCGCTGACGGCCTGATTGTCGAACTTGGCCAGCATGAAGCCGATCACCTCGTCGGTGTTGTGGATTAGGTAGGCGGCCTCCTCTTCGCTGGCCATGCCGTGCACCAGCGCGCCGAGGCCCATCACGCAGACCAGCGAGACGCCGAGGAAAATCGGCGTCCAGATCATGGCGAAGCGCATGCCTTGGGCGTTGTCCACGGAGTAAAAGCGCACCAAACAGCGCGGCTCGGCGATCTGCTTCATGCCGACGGACAGGCCGATGCCGAGGATGTAGGTGAACGAGACCAGTGCGCAGAACGTCACCAGCCCGTCGCCCATCGGCGAGCCGTCGACGGCTGGATGCGTGACGTAGGCGACGCGGCTCATCAGCTCGTCCACGCCGCCTGCATGGACGAACGGGATCGCCGCCATGACGATCGCCACGACGAACATCATCATGCCCTGGATGGCGTCGGTCCACAGCACCGAATACATGCCACCCATCACGGTGTACAGGCAGGTGAAGCCGAGGATGGCGGCCGCGCCCCAGGCGTAGGGCGTCCCCAGCACGGATTCGAGCAAGTGCGCGCAGCCCTTGGCGATGCCCGCCATGTACCAGATGGTGGCGAAGAGGATGGTCAGCGCCGACAGGATGCGAGTGGCCTTGGACAGCGGGCTTTTGTAGCGGAAATCAAAGTAGTCGGGGATGGTCAGCGAGCGCAGCCCGGCGGTCTG
>CAYOPA010000019.1:0-16082 GCA_964405625.1 uncultured Bryobacterales bacterium | reverse complement strand
CAGCCACGAGATCATGCAAAAAATTGTCCAGAAGACGCCGACCCAGGCCCAGCTCAAGCCCGAGGCGAAGGCCTGGCCGGCTTGGCCGATGTAGGTGTTGGTGCTGGCAAAGGTGGAAAAGAACGCCAGCGAGACGACCCAGCCGGGGATGCGCCGCCGCGCCACGTAGTAGTCGGCCACGCCCTGCGAGGCGCGGCGCTGAAAATACCAGCCGATCCCCAGGCAGCCCGCCACATAGACGGCCAGCGAGAGCAGGATCGGCCAGTTTTCCAGCAGATAGGCCATCGTCTACTCCCCGGCCTCGGCCTCGTCTTCCGCCTCTTCGCGGACTTCCACCCGCATGCGGCTGACGATCCAGGCGTTCGCCACGACCAGGACGACGATTGACCAGTAGGCGGCGGCGGTCCAGAAATCCATCGGCCTTAACCCTCCCGGCTCAGCAAGTGTTTTTGGACCTTGCCCAGGGCGTTGCGGGGCAGAGCGTCAACGCGCGCGAAGGTTTTGGGGATTTTGAAGGAAGCGAGCTTGCCCTGGCAGGCTGTTTGGACCGCGTCGAGATCGGCGCCGTCGTCGAGAACCAGGAAGGCCGCGCCGACCTCGCCTTTGAGGGGATCGGGGACGCCCTTCACCGCCGCCTCGCGCACGCCGGGCAGGGTGGTCAGGAACTCCTCCACCTCGCGCGGGTAGACGTTGAAGCCGCTGGAGATAATGAGCTCCTTGCCGCGGCCTTGCAGGGTGATGTAGCCGTCGTCGGAGATGAAACCCAGATCGCCGGAGCGGAAATAGCCGTCGGGGGTGAAGGCTTCCGCGGTCGCCTCGGGTTGGCGCCAGTAGCCGCTGAAAACGTTGGGGCCCTGGATGTGGACCTCGCCGATCGAGCCGGGAGCGGTCTCCTGGCCGGTCTCGGGGTGGCGGATGCGGATGGAGACGCCCGGCAGCGGCGGCCCGACCGAGCCCGCGCGCCGCTCGCCCTCGTAGGGGTTCGACGTGTTCATCATCGTCTCGCTCATGCCGTAGCGTTCGAGGATGCGGTGGCCGAACAGCGCCTGGAACCTTTCGAGCGTGGCGGCCGGCAGCGGGGCCGAGCCGGAGACGAACAGCCGCATGAAGGCGCCGATCTCGGCGGCGGCCTCCGGCGGGGTCTCCAGCAGGCGCTCGTACATCGTCGGCACGCCGAAGAAGAGGGTTGGCCGGAAGTCGAGAAAGTCTTCGACGATGGTCTCCTTGCGGAAGCGCTCCAGCAGGCGCAGGCGGTAGCCGGTTCCGAGCCAGGTGTGCAGGCCGTTGCCGAGGCCGTGGATGTGGAACAGCGGCAGGCTCAGCAGCAGGCGGTCGGCGGCGGTGATGCGCCAAGCCTCGATCAGGCTCAGGGCGTTGGCGGCGAAGGTGGATTGCGTAAGGGCGGCGCCCTTGGGACGGCCGGTGGTGCCGGAGGTGTAGACCAGCGCCATCAGGTCGGCCTCGGACGGCGGCGGGACGGCGAGGGGGCCGGGATCGCGGCCTTCGAGCAGCGCGGGAAGCTCCTCGGCGAGGAGCTTTTCGAGGCCCGGACGCGCCGGGATGAGCGCGTCGGCGTCGCGGTCGAGCAGGATGGCGCGCGGCTCGGCGTCGCGGAGGATGTGGTCGATCTCGCCGGAGCGGTAGAGGATGTTGATGGGCGTGAAAATGAATCCGGCTTTGGAGGCGGCTAGATAGGCCAGGATCAGCTCCGGCCGGTTGCGCATGTAGACGGCGAGGCGGTCGCCGGGCTGGAGGCCCCGGTCGAGCAGGACGCGGGCCAATCGGTTGGAGTCGGCTTCGAGCTCGCCGAAGGCGAAGGCGCGGTCCTGGAATTCCAGCCCTGGCTGGTTGGGGCGCTCGATCAGGGAGGCGCGGAAGAGGTCGGCGAGGTTCATTACGGCCTAAATCGTAGGGGCGGCCGGAAGGCCGCCCAAGACCGGTTGAGCTGGAAAAATCGGCGGGTTTTGGGCGGCCTTCCGGCCGCCCCTGAGGCTCCGGTCGGGTTTTCTGGCGGCTAGAACGGCACGTCGTCGTCGCCGACACCCATGTCGCCGTCGTTGCTGCGCTCGCCCCCGCCGCCGGCGGGACCGCTGCTTTGCGGGGCGCGCCGGGCCTGGCGGGGCTGCTGATCGAAGTCGCCGCCACCACCGCCACCGCCGCCGCGGCTGCCGAGCAACTGCAAGCCGCTGGGCCCGTCACAGACGACCTCGGTGCGGTACTTCTTCTGCCCGTTCTGGTCTTCCCAACTTCGCGTCTGCAGGCGGCCTTCGATGAAGACCTGCGTGCCTTTGGTGAGGTACTGCGAGACGTTTTCGCCGCGCCACAGAACGATGTCGTGCCAGTCGGTTTCGTCGCGCCACTCGCCGGTCTGGCCATCCTTGATGGAGCGGGCGGTGGCAAGGCTGAAGTTTGTCACCGCAACGCCGCTGGGCGTGAAGCGCGTTTCGGCATCCTTGCCAAGATTGCCGATCAGCATGACTTTATTGAGTCCTCGGGCCATGGTTCCCAGAGTATAACCCGCAACGCCCGTGAGCAACCGGCCGGCGTGGTAGCATTTTTTGCGTTCATGTCCTTCGCGCATCGACCCACGGTCTCGCTCAACAACGGCCATTTGGAGCTGACGGTCCTGCCGGGCGGCGGCCACATCGCCGCCGTCAGGCTGTTGCCCGACGGCGTCAGCCCGCTGTGGGATCCGCCGTGGGAGACGATCGATCCATCCCGCCACAACGCCGCCACGCAGCCCGAGTACGGCGACGGCGTCGACGCGCCGGTGCTGGCGGGGATTGCGGGTCACAATCTGTGCTTCGACTTCTTTGGTGGGCCGTCGGACGCGGAGGCCGCCGCCGGGATGGGCGTGCACGGCGAGGCCTCGTCGGCGGATTGGGACGTGGCGGCGAACGGGCTGACGGTCACCTGCAAGGCCGAGCTGCCGCTCTGCGGCATGGGCTTCGAGCGGATGATCCAGACCACGCCGGGCTCGTCGGTCGTGACCATCGCGGAGACGGCCTACAACCGGAGCGGCGCCGACCGCCCTGTCGGCTGGACGCAGCACGTAACGCTGGGGCCGCCGTTTCTCGAACGAGGCCGGACGCGGTTTCATGCTTCGGCCGGCGCCTCGAAGGTCTTCGAAGGCGAGTTCGCGCCCGGCTTCGACCGCTTCGTGGCCAGCGCGGAGTTTCACTGGCCCTGGGCGCCGCTGATTGGCGGCGGCGTGGAGGACCTGCGCACCTACACTGACCGGGAGAAGTCGGGCGCCTTTACGACCCACCGCATGAGCCCCGGCGCCGAGCAAGCGTTCTTCACCGCCTGGAGCCCTTCGCACCGCTCGGCGCTGGGCTACGTGTGGCGGCGCGACGACTTCCCCTGGCTTGGCATTTGGGAGGAAAACGCCTCGCGCGAACAAGCGCCCTGGCGCGGCCGGACGTTGACGCGCGGCATGGAATTCGGGGTGTCGCCGATGCCGGAGACACGGCGCGAGGCGGTCGATCGCGGAACGCTTTTTGGCGAGCGCTGCTACCGCTGGATTCCGGCGCGCGGCAGCGTATCGGTCGAGTACCGGCTGTTCTTGACCGAGAGCGACGGGGAGGTTGAAGGCGCGGTCTGGTCCGACGGGGCAATTCGGTTGGCCGGCGGCGGCGAGGTCAGGTAAGGCCGACGGCGAGAATCTCGGCGACGATGGCGTCGGCGTCGCGGTCGGCGTCGATGCGGTAGTGGGCTTGGGCGTAGAGCGGGCGGCGCTCGTCGTAGAGGGCGCGAAAGCTCTCCAGCTCGCGCGCCAACGGACGGTCCGGCTCGCCGCGGACTCGCTCCCAGAGGCGTTCGACGGGCGCGTCGAGAAAGATCACCACGCCGCCGTCGCCCAGCCGGTCTCGATTGTGCTGCTGGGCGTAGGCGCCGCCGCCGAGCGCGACCACGCGGGCGCGGCCCACGCGCACCATCCGCACCTGCTCCCTGAGGGCTTCGGCTTCGATGGCTCGAAAGCTCTCCTGGCCCTCGGTTTCGAAAATTTCCGCGATCTTGCGGCCCTGTTGGCGCTCGATCTCCACGTCGAGATCGACGAACGTCCAGCCGAGCTTTTGGGCCAGCAGGCGGCCGACGGTGGTCTTGCCGCAACCCATGAAGCCGGTCAGATAGATGCCGGGCGTGGCCTTGAGTCGTTGATCCATGGGAGCTACTAGGAGCCCGCAACCGGCGCGCGGGCCGAGTTCATCCTCGCCATGCGGCGCTCGACGGTGCGGGGAAACAGGCGCGACAACCACACCAACAGCCAGCCGTTCCAGGGCGAAATCGTCGTCCGCCTGCGCTTGCGGATGGCCTGGAGCAGGTCGTCGGCACAACGCTCGGCGCTGATGCGGATGTTCTGGCGGGCGGCCACTTCCGGCGGAATGTTTCCGGCCAGGGCGTGCTCGCGAAAGGGCGTCTCCACCAAGCAGGGGCAGAAGCACAGCGCATCCACGCCGGAGCCTTCCAGCTCCATGCGCAGGCAGTAGGTAAAGCCGTTGAGCGCGAACTTCGAGGACGAGTAGGCGTTCTGCCAGGGCAGCGCCAGCAGGCCTCCGATGGAGCTGACGGCGACGACCGCGCCGCCGGCGTTGATGTCGGGCAGCAGGCGCCGGGTCAGCTCGACGGGCGCGAAGTAGTTGACCTCAAAGACGGTCCGCGCCTGCGCCGGGTCGGCTTGGTAGGACGGCGCGTAGAGCCCTACGCCGGCGTTGTGGATGAGCAGGTCGAGCCGCCGGAAATGCCGCCGGGCCGCGGCGGCGAGCTCCACGACCTGCTCGGGCTGCGAGAGGTCGGCGACGTGGAAGTCGACCTGGGCGGGCGCGCACTCCCGGGCGACCTCGGCGAGCCGCTCTCGGGAACGGCCGGTCAACAGCAGCCGGGCGCCTTGGCGAGCCAGCGCAACGGCGACGGCCCGGCCGATGCCGGAAGAAGCTCCCGTGAGCAGAACGCTCTTACCTTGGAAGTCCAAACGTTTGCCGACTCCAGCGGGCGAAGGCCATAATCGTAACATGCCCGACGAGCTGCTACCGCTATTCCCCTTGCAGCTCGTACTGCTGCCGGGCGCGCCGCTGCCGCTGCACATCTTTGAGCCGCGCTATCGCGAAATGGTCGGCGCCGCGGCGGAGAACGGGACCGAGCTCGGCGTGCTGTTCATACAGGACGGGCGGGCCGAGGATGTGGGTTGCACGGCGGTAGTGGAGGCGGTGACGAACCGTCACGAGGACGGGCGCTTCGATGTGGCCACACGAGGGGTGCGGCGGTTTCGCACTCTGGAGCTGGACCACTCGAAGGCTTACCTGCAGGCGCGTGTTGAGTATTTTGACGATGAGCCTCATTCGCCGCCGGAGCCGGGCGAGATCGAGGAGCTCTATGCGCTGACCCGGTTGGCCGCGTCGATGACGGGGACCACGATCGACGAGCCGCTGGACCCCCATGATCCGCAACCGAGCTTTCGGGCGGCCGGAGCGCTGCCGTTGGACCCCGCTTTTCGGCAGCAACTGCTGGAATCACGCTCGGAGCGCGAGCGCAGCGCCGAGCTGCGCAAGTACCTCGATGTCTGGATCAAGCGCACCGAGGTCACCCGCGCCGCCAGATCCGTGGCGGGGACCAACGGCCACGCCCGGCCCGGGTGAGGGTCGGGTGCGCTACGGATTTGTGACGCTCAAGCGGCTCGGGCGTGATTCTCCCAGTAGTCGTCGAAGCGGTCCGACAGGCGAGAGCAGCGCACCGCCGTGATGGCATTGGCGCCGCGCACGCTCCAGAACATGCCCGAACGCTTCATCCGGCTCGCGATCACCGTACGGCAGCCCGCCTCAATTACCCCCCCGAGCCCACGAACAGACCCTGCCGACGAAACTCCCCGTAGCGCATTCGCGCGGCATTGCGCTCGAAATAATCGGCTTCCAGCGCGAGCTGACGGGCCAACTCGACGTTCTCGGTCTCGATGCGGCCCTGGTCGAGCTGTCGTTCCAGCTGCGAGGCCCAACCGCGGCGAAGCTTATGTTGCGCCGCCGAAGGGGCGCCACAAAGCCCCCTAAACTCGAAATCATGTCCCCATTCGGATTCAGCGACGAAGGCTCGGGCGAACCCGTCCTCTGGCTGCACAGCTCGGGGACCTCCCGACGTCAGTGGCGCCGCATGACCGACGCCCTCCCCGCCGGATTCCGACATTTGTCGTTGGACCTGTGGGGCTACGGAGAGACCCCCATGCCCGACTGCTCCGCGGTTTTCTCGCTCGACGACGAGGCCACCCTCGCCGAGCGCCTTCTGGAGCGGTTCACCGGTCCCTGCCGCCTCGTCGGCCATTCCTACGGCGGCGCCGTGGCGCTCAAGGTCGCCCAACGCAACCCGGACCGTGTGCGCAGCGTGTTCGCCTTTGAGCCGGTGCTCTTTCACCTGCTCCGGGACCGCGCCGACGCCACAGCGGAGCGGACCGAGATCAACGCGGTCTCGCAACGTACGGCTGACCTTGTCGCCGCCGGAGATTTCCGGGGGGCTTCGGAGAATTTCGTGCGCTATTGGAGCGGCGACCGAGCCTGGGAAGCTTTGCCCATGGAGCGCCGCGAGCAGTTGGCTGCGACGGCCCCGAAGGCGGCCTGCGACTTCGCCGCCCTCGAAAACGAATCGGCCCCGGCGGAGCGCTACCTGATCCCAAAGATCAACATTCGCATCGCCTCCGGGGCGCTTAGCCCGGCGCCGGTGCGCAAAGTTGCGGCAATTTTGGGCGACGCCCGCCCGGGCGTCCTGCAAGTCCTGCTCGGCGTCGGGCACATGGCCCCCATCACGCATCCCGATCAGGTCGGAGCCGCGCTCTCGCGCCATTGGGCCCAGGGCTGAGGCGACAATCAGCCCTGCCGCTTCAACAACGTCAGCCGCCCGATCTCCACCCACTCGCCCACAAAGATGTTGCCTCGGCTGTCAAAGCAGGCGCCATGCGGACAAACGAACTGTCCGGCGGCAAAGTGCGCGCGCGATTTCAAGCGCCTCTCGCGATAGTCAGGCGCGCCCTGGCCCAGATGCGCCAGCAGCCGGTTGTCCTTGTCGAGCAGAGTCACGCGGGCGGCCAGATCGGGAATCAACAGCGTGCCGTCCGGAGCGATGTCGAAGTGGCACGGCAGGTCCACGTCGCCGGAAAGCGTCCGCAGCGGCTCGCCGTCGAGCGAGAACCACTGCAAGCGGTGGTTCGAGCGGTCGGCGACCAGCACCTCTTCCACGCCCGTGCGCGAGTCGATCGCCATGCCGTGCGGGACGTTCAGATCGCCCGGTTTGTCCGTCTTGCCCCCGCCGAAGGTGTTCTTGTAACGGCCCTCGGGGTCGAACTGGACGACGAAGCTGGAACCATAGCCGTCGCCCACGTAGATGTCGCCGTTCGACGCCACGGCCAAGTTGGTCGGCTTCCACACCGGCGCCATGCCGTCCGCGGGCTGATACGCGGGCGACTCGCGCGGGTATCCGATCGTCAGCAGCACGGCGCCCCTCAGGTCAGTTTTTTGGACAATGCCACGACGAATGTCGGAGAAGTACAAGTACTCCTCCGGGCCCTCCCGAACAAGCTGCATGCCGTGTGCGCCGCCCGCGAATTGGCCGCCCCACGAAGTGACAAAGCGACCGTCCGGGTCAAAGACCGCCACGGCGTGATCGCTGGTCGAGGTCGCGTGGACGGTGTGGTGAACGTACACCAGCCCCTGCCGATCGACCTGCACCGCGTGGACGTTCCCGAATCGGATATTGTCGGGGAGCTCGCCCCAGTCGTGGATCGCCTCGTAGACGCGCTCGCCGCTTCCAATCAACATCGTCGATACGGTCGCAACGCGATCTTGCAATGTCAAGCCGCCATCGGCTGCGGCGCCTCGCTCAACCGCGCATGCGCCTCCAGCGCCCGCTGCCGCGCTCGAAACAACCGAACCTTCAGCGCCCCCTCGTTGGCGTCGTACAGGCTTCCGAGCTCCTTCAGGCTTAAGCCCTCGATCTCCTTGCGCTCCAGCAGTCGCCGATCTTCGGCCGACAGCCGGTTCAGCAGCGCCTCCAGGTGCTCCCGCGCCTGGGACTGCCGCGCCTGGATCGCCGAACGCCTCGTGCTCTCGGCCGCATCGGCCACCAACAGTTGCTCGTCGCTCAGATCAGCCATCGGCACGGCGGCCAGCCGCTTCTTCTTGCGCAGATAGTCGTAGATCGTGTTCATCGTCAGCCGGTAGAGCCAGGTATCAAAAACTTCGACCTCGCGCAGCGCGCTCAACGACTGGTGGAGCCGCAGAAAGACGTCCTGGCCCACATCCTCCAGCTCATCGGTGCGGCCCAAAACCCGATACAAGCTGCCGAAGATCCGCGGCTTGTAGGCGCGCACGATGGCGGCGAAGGCGGCGCCGTCTCCGGCTTGGGCTTGGCGAATTACATCGGGGTGTACGGTCATCGTGAAAAGTTCTCCATGCGGACCCGGGCTGTTTCCGGTCCCGTACACCAAGACGCCCGAATCCCGTGCTGGGGTTATCAACGTCGAGTTAAATGGAAGTAAAAACAGGGTTTACGTGGATTTAACATCCGGCGGCGACGCGTCGCGCGGCCACCACTCCCGCTCGGGCGCGGCTAGGCGCAAGCCTCCGGCAACGTTTTCGCCCGGCAGGGTTGCGCACGAGCAGTCGAATCCACTAGATTCGATGGACCCATGCCTCCTCTAGCGATCCTGTTCATCGCCGTCGGCGTCGTCCTTTTCCTGATCATCAAGCTCCGCATCAACGCCTTCATCGCGCTGATCGTTGCGGCCACCACGGTCGGAGCGCTGTCGCCGGAAATCCCCATGGGCGAGGTGATGCCCGCCGTGGCGGCGGCCTTCGGCAGGGTCTGCGGCAGCATCGGCATCGTCATCGCCTTCGCGGCCGTCGTGGGGCAGTGCCTGATGGAGAGCGGCGCGGCCGACAAGATCGTGCGCGTCTTCCAGCGGGCGCTGGGCAACGCCAGTCCCGCCTACTCGATGGTCGGCAGCGGCTTCGTGCTCTCCATCCCGGTCTTCTTCGACACGGTCTTCTACCTGCTCGCTCCGCTGGCACGCGCCAGCCGCGTGCGCTCGGGCAAAAACTATGCGCTCTACCTGATGGCCATCGCCGCCGGCGCCACCGCCACGCACGCCCTGGTCCCGCCCACCCCCGGTCCGCTGGCGATGGCGGCGTTCCTCAACATCGACATCGGCATGATGATCCTGATGGGTCTGGCCGTCAGCGTGCCCATGGCCGCCACCGGCATGGTCTTCGCATTTTTCTGGGACAAGCGTCTGAACATCCCGCTGCGCGACGCGCCCGGGGTGACCGTGGAGCAACTGGAGGAAATGGCCGAGCAAGACGAGACCAACCTGCCCGGCATATTCGAATCGATCCTGCCCGTCATCCTCCCGGTGCTGCTGATCACCTCCAACACGATGGTGAAGGCGATGGCCATTGAGGGGCCATTGAGCGACTTCACGAGCTTCGTTGGCGATCCCAATTTCGCATTGTTGGCGGCGATGGTCGTAGCCATTCGCACCTTGGCCAGGCAGAAGGGCGCCTCGCTTTTGGAGCTCGGGCCGGCCATCGAGCGGGCGCTCTCCTCTGCCGGTCTGATCATCCTCATTACCGCCGGCGGCGGCGCGTTCGGCGGCATGTTGGTCCGCTCCGGCATCGGCGACGAGCTGGCGAAGGCCTCGCAGTCGATGGGCCTGCCGGTCTTGGCGTTGGCCTTCGTGCTGCCGGCGATGCTAAAGGTGGCGCAGGGCTCGGGCACGGTCTCGATGATCACCGCCAGCTCAATCCTGGCGCCGGTCGCCGCCGAGGGACTGCCGTTCCACCCGGTCTACCTGGCCTGCATGATCGGCTCGGGCTCCAAGCTCGGCTCCTGGATGAATGACTCGGGCTTCTGGGTCTACGCCAAGATGTCCGGACTGACCGAGACCGAGACGCTCAAGACCTGGTCGATCCTGCTGGCCGTGCTGGCCTTCGGCGGCGGCGCGGCGACCGCGGTCCTGGCGGCAATCTTCCCGATGCCGCGGTAGCGCCGGCTGAATGTTCCCAACCGGGCGGCTCATTCCATCCCAAACAACCCCTCGCGAACATTCCGAAACTCAAAATACCGCGGGTTCACCGCCGTCACCCCAGGACTGTCCACGGCGATCACCTCCGCCGAAATCGGTTCGTACGCCGCCCGCGGTGCGATCGTACCCTTGGCCACCAGAATCCGCTGACGCTCGGGATAAATCCCCTGACTGATGAGCTGATGCAGGCTGAACGGAATAATCCGTTTGCGCGTCAGCATCACGATGTTCGGGAGGTCGCGCGTCGAGCCTTCCACCTCAACCACGGCCGTCGGCAGCATGTCCCAATCCCGGCCGCCGCCGTGGCGCGCCTCGGTTTCCAGAAACCGGCCGTCGCTCAGCGACCGCACCCGGCCCCGCACGCGTACCGGCTTGCCATGTTGGGAGTCCGTCTTGCCGCCCACCAGCGCATCGAACGCGCCGCCCACGCCAACCCGAAATGCCGCCTCGTTCGCCTCCGGGTCGCACATTACGACGACCCAGCCGGTCGCTTTCTGCTTCAGCAGCTCGTCGAGAATCAGCGTGCTGTCGCCGGGCGAGCCGCCGCCGATGTTGTCGCCCGCGTCCATGAGCGACACGGGGAATTTTGGCGCCGCCATCGCCCGCCGCACGGCCTCGGCCGGATCCGGCATATCCAGCCGGAGCTTGTCCCTCGTTCCCCACAGCATGTCGGCCAGTCGCTTCGCCTCGCGGCGAGCCAGCTCGGGGTCGTTGTCGGTCACCACGATCACGCTCGGCCCCATCGCTGGAATGTCCGACCACTGGTAGCCGCCCGGCACGCTCGCCGCCAAAATTTTAGGGTTCCGCTCCAGCCGGATGCTTTCGTCCGTGACCGACTTAAAGGGCTCGGCGTAAGTGTTCTGGAAGATCAGGTTGTACATCATCGGCGGCTTTTCGATCGCCTGCACCGGCTTGACTCTGCCCGCGATGGTATCCGCCAGAATCCGGGCGGCCTGCTCGCCTGCCTGCTTGGCGTCCAGGTGCGGGTTCTGCTTGTAGGTCACCAGCGCCGTGGTCAGCTTCACAATCTCCTCGGAGACGTTGGCGTGGAAGTCATGCGCCACTACAATTGGAATCCCGTCGCCGAGCTGCGCCCGAATCCGCCGCACAACCTCGGCGTCTGCGTGCGGATGGCTTTCGGCGACCATCGTGCCGTGCAGGAACAACAAAATGCCGTCGAGCTTCGGCGTCGATTGCAGCCGTTCAATCAGCTCCTGGGTCAAGGCGTCAAACGTGTCGCCGTTCACCGTCCCCAACGTCTGCGGCCCGGCAAGAATCGTCGGGTAGACCTCCAACCCGTTCGCGGCGGCGCCCTGGATGAAGCCCGTCATTGTGTCGTTCGAGTCGGAGAGCTCATCAACAATAGCCTGCCCGCGCAAGATGCCCGAGGCGCCGCGAATGCTCTCCTCAAAGACGGCCATGTCCGTCTTTGAGGCATTGAAAGTGTTTGTTTCATGCACGATGCCGCCGATGGCGACCACCGGTTTCTGCGCCGGAAGCCACCCGGCCAGAACCAGCAAGAGAGGAAGTAGCCGCAACGGGAGGCGCATCAGATTTTCATCATACGCCGCGCCATGATTCGGACGTAGGGCAAAAAGGGAGCTCGGAGACGCTCAATTCGGTCGAGAACCGCCCGGATCATCCCCGAAATTCTTTCCGATCGGTCGCCGCCCCGCGGAGCTGTCTTCGCCAGCGCGCCAGAACTCGATCCTCTCCTCGCCGCGCCGCCAGCATAGGAACACTTCCTTGCCGTCGAGCAGCGCCGGAAAATCCACCCGCCCGTCGTCGAGATCCTCCAAGCGGCAGCCGGCGTTCTCAATCGACTCCAGCGCGGCTCGCGCCCGTTCGGCGGCCTGATGCCGCGCGATCTTGCGCCGCACCACGGCGATGGGATCAATCTCCACCCCGCCGGCCATCGTGATGTGCGCGACGAGAGCGAAAATCTGGTCGTCGATCTCCTCCACCGCGCTCTTGGCGGCGGTCGCCTCGTCCAGCCAAGCCCGGACATGCGGCAATAGCTCTTGCGCTTCGCGCAGATTAAAGAATCGGGACATTGCCGCCAAGGCGGGAGGATCGCCCGCTATACGCCCATGACCTGCACCGACACCGAACGGCTGCGGGGGCCGTCGAGCTCAGCCAGAATAATGCTCTGCCAGGTGCCCAGCAGCACCCTGGCGTTGCGAACTTGCAGGGAAACCGAAGGTCCCAGCATCATCCCGCGCAGGTGCGAGACGGCGTTCTTACGCTCGCAGTCGGAATACTCGGGATCATCGTGCCGCCAGGAGCCTTCACGGCCCACCACCTGTTCCAGCAGCGTCTTGAAGTCTTCCAGCAGCGCATCCTGCCACTCGTTGATGAACAGCGCCGTGGTGGTGTGCAGCGACTGCAGGTGGACGACGCCGTCCTTGACGCCGCTCTTGGCCACGATCTCATTGATGCGGTCCGTGGTGTTGATGAGCTCGAACTTGTCCTTGGTGATCCAGTCCACAATCCGCACGAAAGTCTTCACGCCGGGCGCGATCGACGGCTCCTTCGCCTCGGTCTTGACAGGCTCATCTTGGGGGGCGGGCTCCAGCCGTTCGGTCATGGTCAACATCCATCCTTGCCGCGCGAAGCGGCGGAACAAGCATCCGAGACGCTCGCATTATAACAATCAGCCGCAAGGGGTCGGCATCGTCCCGGCGGAGGGCCTGCTACACTCGGAATCCTTGGGAGTGAGCGCCGCTGGTATTCCTCTGATTCGCGTCCGCGAGCTGCGCTACCAATACCCCGACGGGGTGGAGGCTCTGCGCGGCGTCAGCTTCGACCTCCACGAGGGTGAGACCGTCGCGCTGCTAGGCGCCAACGGCTCAGGCAAGACCACCTTTCTGTTGCACCTGGTAGGCCTGCTGCAGGGGCAGGGGGAGATCGAAATCTGCGGCCGGTCGCTGGGGCGCGAGTCGCTGAGCTTCGCCCGGGAGAAGATCGGCGTGCTGTTTCAGGACTCCGACGATCAGCTCTTCATGCCGACCGTCGCCGAGGACGTGGCGTTCGGTCCGCGTAACGCGGCGATGCCGCCGGAGGAAGTGGAGCGGCGCGTCAACAATGGGCTCGCAGAGGTCAGCGTGCAGGAGCTCCGCGACCGCGCTCCGCATCACCTCAGCGCCGGCCAAAAGCGGCGCGTGGCGCTGGCCGGCCTGCTGGCTCTGGAGCCCGAGATCCTGCTGCTCGACGAGCCGGCCACGTTCCTCGATCCGCCGTCGCGCAAGGAGCTCGTCGACGTGTTGCGCTCGCTCAACCACGCCCAAATCCTGGTGACGCACGACATCCCGCTGGCGCTGGCGTTGGCGAGCCGGGCCGTTTTTTTTGAACGCGGGCGCGTGGCCGCCGAGGGTCCGGTGGCGGAATTGGTGGAACGATTCGACTGGCGGTAAGCCGGCGCCGCCACCGAGTTGACGCCCGGTGTAGGATCAAAGAGCCGCCGCAAGCTCCTGCAAATGCTCACTCGCCGCAGCTTTCTCGCCGACTCCGCGCTCGGACTGACCGCGGCCGCGCAGGCGCCCGGCCAATCCGACCGCGACTACCGCGTCGGCATGACCGACTGGAACCTCGGTCCGGTCTGCGACCCGTTGCAGCTTGAGCGCGCCGCCCGCGCTGGGCTGGCCGGGGTGCAGGTCAGCGTAGGGCCGCGCCCAGACTCGATACCGTTGCGGGAAGCGGCTGTGCGGCGGCAATACCTGGAGCTCGGCAAGCGCCACGGCATTCGCTTCCCCTCCGTCGCCGCGGGAAGCATCCTCAACCGCATTCCACTCAAGTCCGAGCCGCAGTCGGCGGTCTATGTCATTGACGCTGTCGAGGCGGCCGCGGCGCTGGGGTCCACGAACATCCTCGTCGCCTTCTTCAGCAACGGCGACCTGCGCCTGCGCGACGCGGAGGGGGCCTTCACCAGCCGCGGCAAAGGCCCGTTCTCCTCGTATGAGTGGGACGCGGCCGGCGTGGAGCGCGTCATCGCCGCCCTCAAGCAGATCGCCCCGCGCGCCCGCGATCACAATATTTTGCTCGGGCTGGAGAACACCCTCACCGCCGAGCAGAACTTGGAGATCCTCGAGCGCGTCGATTCGCCTTGGGTGAAGGTCTACTACGACGTGGGCAACTCGACCTCCTACGGCTATGACGTTCCGGCGGAGATCCGCCTGCTGGGCGCCGAGCGCATCTGCGAGATCCACATCAAGGAAACGCTCGGGCTCCAAGACCCGCGCGCCGGGTTGCTCGGCGGCCCTGCCGACGGCGGCGTGGACTTCGACGCCGTGGCGGCGGCGGTCCGCGACATCGGCTACGACAAATGGTTTGTCCTTGAGCTCAGCGGCCTCGAAGGCCGTTTTGAGGAGGACACCCGCGCCAATGTAGCGTTTGTGCGCGAAAAGTTCGGCGTGTAGGCGATTGGTCAGCTCTCGCACGTGCAGCAATCGCTGCACCGTCCGCACTTCTCGCACAAGTGATTTTCGCAGGCGTCGCGGGTGCAGCGCGGGCAGATCTTCTCCGACGGGCTGTCGCAGATGTGGCAGCGAAACCGGGGCGCCGGTCGCTCTTCCGGGCTCGGCGGGGTCATGGCCGGGGCTGGTTGACGATCGCCGAGCGGCAGCGCTGCGCTTCTTCGTGAGCGATCGCCATCTCGTCCTCCGCGCTGGAGGCGAGCTGGCGCATGTAGCCCTTGAGATGCTCGACCGCTCCCTGGTTGCGCCCGCCCGCCGAATCGAGCAGGTCCGCGATCGGATCGCTTTGGTACTTGCGCACGCCGGCCGACATCGAGCCCAGCATCGAGTGCAGCCGGTCCAGCCACAGGAACGTATCAATCACCACCGATAGCTTCTCCGGCGTCCGCGCCAGCCCCTGGGCCGAGCGATTGAGGTATTCGAGATCCTGCAACAGGTTCTCGTGCTGGTCCACGTAGGCCGCCGGAGCGCCGTCTTGCAGCCACTCCTTTGGGCGGACCTGCTCCAGAATCTGCCGAACGCCGGCGACGTGCGTTTGCAGCTCCTCGGCGATCTCCACCACCTGCCAACTGGGCAGATAGCCTTCGTCCACGCGCACTGTGTCTTGTGCAGGCAGAGAAAGCGGCAGAGCGAACAACAACAGCGCCACGACCGATCGCATATAGGTCATGGTATCCGACCCGAAGGCGTCAGCTCACGCCGACGGGCTCGGGTTCGATGGCGGCGGCCACCGCGGCCTGTTGCTCGGCCACTCCGCGGCCGTTGCCGTTGACGGGCCGCTTGGGCTCGCCCAGCCGCACCGACACCAGCCGCGAGACGCCCGGCTCCTGCATTGTCACGCCATACAGCGTCGACGCCGCGCCCATCGTCGTCTTCGAGTGGGTGATGATGACGAACTGCGTCTGGTCGCTCATGTCTTCCAGCAAACGCCGGAAGCGCAGGATGTTCGGCTCGTCCAGCGCCGCGTCCACCTCGTCGAGCACACAGAACGGGCTCGGTTTGTACTTGAACGTGGCCATCAGCAAGGCCAGCGCCGTCAACGACTTCTCGCCGCCGGAGAGCAGCGCCACGTTCTGCAGCTTCTTGCCTGGGGGCGAAGCGACGATGTCGATGCCGGACTCGCCGACGTTGTCCGGATCGGTCAGACGCATCTCGCCCACCCCGCCGCCGAACAGCGTCTTAAAGACTTCCTGGAAACCCTTATTGATGTGCTCGAAGGCTTCCTGGAACTGCTTGCGCGAGGCCGAGTCGATCTCGTGGATCGCCTCCTGGGTGTCGCGGATGGAGGTGCGCAGGTCGTTCTGCTGGGTCTCGAGGAACTCCCGGCGGCTCTCGGCCTCCTCAAACTCTTCCAATGCCAGCACGTTCACCGGGCCGAGCTTCTCGATCTTGTCCTTGATGTCCCGGTACTGCTGTTCGGCGGCCGCCATCTCTTCGACGGACAGCTCCACGTCCGGGTTTTCGGCCAACAGCTCGGCGACGGGTTTCTTGAGCTCTTGTTGGCAAAGCTCGTCGAGACGCTGCTGCTCGGATTCCAGGCGCACCAAGCC
>CAYOPA010000018.1:18520-25334 GCA_964405625.1 uncultured Bryobacterales bacterium | reverse complement strand
AAGGGCTCCACAACCTCGCCGAGGCGGTAGGCGCCGCTCTTGCGGACATACGTTGCCAGAACCTGGTCGAGCTCGGCGCGCAGCTCGCCCGTCAGCCGCTCCCGCGCCACGGTTCCCAGCAGCGGGGGAACCTCGTCCCAGAAGCTCGGCCCCAGCCGAAACTCCTCAATCTGCTCGGCGTAGCGGACCAGCGCCGCACGCCAGAAGCCGAGCGCCTCGTCGCGGCGGTTGGCCTCCCAAGCTAGATCCGCCAGCCGCAGATGCGGCGCCGGGTCGCGTGGGGCGAGCTCCAGGGCGTGCAGGTACTCGCGTTCGGCCGCGCCGGAATCTCCGGCGGCCCGGTGCAGATCGGCGACGGCGGCGTAAGCAGCGGCGCGTCCGGGGTTGGCTTCGACCTGGGCGTACAGATAGTCTTCAGCGTCCGGTCGGCCCGTCACGCTCAAATACTCGCCGTAGCGCACGCCGTACTCAAACCAGCGGTCCCCGGCGAGCCGGCGTGTGCGGTCCACCGGTCGCCCAACGCGCTCGCCGATGGCCCCGTCGCCGAGCGCCGTCACAAACGCCTGCCCGAAAACATCGTCCGCGGCCTGATGGAACAGCCCAACCAAGCCTGTATACGCAGGCGTCCAGACGGGCGGGCGGCGGCGGCCGACGGTCTCGACCACCCGGCGGGCCTGCTCGGCGGTTCCGTAAAGCACGGCGAAGTTGGCGGCATTGTGGGCCAAGCCCTGGTCCGGCGCGGCGGCCAGCGCGATCAGCCGTTCGGGATCGCGCTGCAGCAGCAATTCCAGATAGCGCTCGGCCCAGCGGCCCTGGCCCTGTTGCAGCTCCAACATGCGGAGCTCGGCGTCGAAGTCGCCCGCCGCGCGGAATGCCGCGGCCGCCTCATCCAGAATCTGCCGCTCCTGGTTGCGAGCCGGATGCGCCTGCCAGTGGAGCTCCAGGGCGCGTCCCAGCTCGTCGTGGCGCATACGGGCCTGCTCGATCTCCGTCAACCGGCGGCGGTCGTTGACTGTAAACGGGCCGATTGGCTGCGCCAACAGACGCTCCCGGCGCCAGCGGGCTTCCACCGAGGCGAACTGGCTCGACGACAGGGCGGGCAGCAGCGCCTGCTCCACCTCGTCGGGCGAAGCCTGGTTGCGCCAGCGGTCCAGCAACGGCTCGAGGGCGGTCTTTTCCTCGGGTGTAAAAAGCTCGTCGGCGGTCAGCAGGATCGCCTCGGCCGGTTGCTGCAAGGCCCACAACAGCCCCTCATCACCGCCGGTCGCCGCGCGCAGCCGGACCCAGGCCACGTCATGGCGCCGAAGCCGCGTGGCCAGCCGGGCGTAGAGCGCGGCGCCGGAGCTGTGCTCGGGCAGGAGCCGTCCGGCGGCCAGCGAGACGCCTTCCTCGGCCAGCCGCAGGCCGGGCTCGTCCAGCCCCCAGCCGGCCAGAGCCCTGGCCGCGTCAAAGAAGTTGTCGGGACGGGCGGGCCGTCCGTCAATGCGGGCTTTGCGGACGGCGGCTTCAGCCGCGGCGTCGTCGCCCAGCCGGGCGTGGAGCTCGCCGATCTTCTCCATCCAGCGCGGCTCCTCGTAGCTGAGCTCGTAAACCTTCTCGTAGGCCTGCCGGGCCGGTTCAAACAGCAGTTGCCGCTCCAGCAGCCCGGCCCGCGCTTGGTGCAGCTCGACGCTGTCGGGGCGAAGCGCCAAGGCATTGTCGTACGCCGCCAGCGCGCCGGGCAGATTCTCAAAAAGCAGCCGCAGACGCGCCAGCACGCGGTGGTAGCGCACGTCGCGCGGCGAGGCCTCGGTCGTCCGAACGTAAGCCGACTCCAGACGCTCGGCCTGCTCATGGCGCAAGGCGTAGAGCCCCGCCTGCTCCACCAGCGGCTCGTCCTCGGGGAAGCGATTGACCAGCTCGATGTACTGGTCGATTGCGCCGGCGTGATCTTCCAGCCGCTCCAGCGCCGGAATCAGCCCGCGCCGCAGCAGCGCGACGGTGTTGCGCCTGGAGGCCGGGTCCAGCGCGGAGGCCTCGACGGCTTCGAGCTTGCCTTCATAAAACGAGCGCAGCTCGGCGTCGCGCCCCTGGCGGGCGAAGCTGTCAGCCATGGCGGCCAGATATTGCGGCTGGAACGGCTCCTCGGCCAGCAGCGCGGCGAGCAGCTCGCGCGAGCGGTCGTACAGCTCGGCGTCGATCGCTTTTTGCGCGGCCTCCAGCCGGAATTTTTTCGACAGCTCGGGGTAGGACGACGTGGCGGCCTCGGCCAGCGTCTCCACTGCTTGGGGCTTGCGGCCGGAGCGCCACAGGAAATCCACGCGGGCGCGGACCACACCCAGCGCGCGCGGGCTTTCGCTGTAGACGGCGGCGCTCGCCCGTTCGGCGGCGACGGTTTCGCCTTGCGCTTCCAGCAGCCGGGCCAGCTCCAGGCGGCGCCGCAGCTTGTCCACCGGATCGCGCGTCAGCTCGATGCGCCGCTCCAGGGCGGCGGCGCGCACGTCGGCCAGATTGCGGTTGGTCGCCTCGCGTTCCACGAGGTCGAGCAGCGCGTACGCGCCCGCGTCGCCGGCCAGGCGCAGCAGCAGCGCGGCGGCGTCCTCCCGGCGTTGCTGCGCGTCGAGCACGCTCAGCCGCAGCCGAATCGCCTCCTCGGCCGGGTTCGCCGAAGCCGTCAGGCGCGATGTGGCCTGCTCGATCGGCTCGCGGTAGCCGTCGCGCTTGGACAGCACAGCCAGCCGCCCGGCCGAGGCGTAGCCGCCCGACAGCGCGCCTTGCAGATACTCGCGGATGGCGCCGTCGGGGTCGCGCCGCCCCTCGGCGATGGCGCCCGCTTCATAGGAAAACAGCGTCCGCCGCCCAATCCGCTCGCGGCCCTGTTCGAGCAGTTGCAGGGCGTCGTCAAAGAGGTAGTAATCCCAAAAAACCGTCGCCGCGTCCAGCCAGCTTTCCGGGCGGCCGGGCTCGGCGTCGGCCATGCGCCGCCAGAAAGGGTCGGCGCGTTGGTAGAGCTTGCGGTCCGCCAGGATGTCGCCGGTGAAGGCGAGTTGATCGCGGCTCGCGGGGCGGCTGTTGCTCAGGCTCTCGCTCAGGGCGACGGCCACATCGGTCAGGATCGGGCGCCCCGAGGCCAGCGAGCGGCTCAGGTCGATGGCGCGGGAGACGACCGGCTCATCGACGGGCGTCTCGGTCGCGACCGCCAGAAACACCGGCCCGGCCTCTTCATAGCGGCAGCGCCAGGCGCGGCCCTCAGCCAGCAGCAGGGCGGCGGCGGGGTTTTCCCGCGTCAGCGCGGCCCAGCGCTGTTGCCTCGCCGCGTCGGAGCCGGACTCGATCGCCGCCAGCGTCTGCTCCAGCCGGCCCGTCCGCGTCAGCAGCCCGAAGTACTCGGCGCGCAGGTCGCCGGCGTGGAACCAGTGGCGGCGCAACAGCTCGGCGGCGGCGGTCGCGTTGATGGTGGCGGGGTTGCGGTAGGCGTTGAGCAGGTTCCGCACGAACGTCAGGTTGTGCGGGAAGCGCTGGTGGGCGTACGAGTTGAGCTGCAAGTAGAGCTGGGCGTCGAGCGCGCCGGGGTTGACTGTCTGGAAATACTCCTCGACCTCCAGCCCGGAGAAGGCGTCAACCGACTGGCGGGTGAGCGCTTCGAGCTCGGCGCGTTTTTGCGACCGCAGATAGAAGCGCCCCAGTCGGTGCTGCCAGGAACGGTCCTCAAACTGCCCCATCGCCTGCCGATAGACCGCTTCGACGCGCTCGCCCAGGCCGTTGGCGGAGAGAAAACCGGCGAAACGCTCGTACAGACCGGGATCGGCCGGATTGCGGCGGATTTCACGCGCAAACAGCGCCAGCGCGGCGGGCAGACGGCCCAGTCCGGTGAGCCGCGCGACGGCCAAATCGAGCGCGCGCGCGTAAGCCGGAGAGCGCGGGCCTTGCCTGCTCGTCGAGGGGCGGAAGACCAACGGCTGCACCGTCCCCGGCCCCAGCGGGACGCCGTCGGAGGCCTCGGCAAGCTCGGTCAGCAGGCGGTCGTAGACGGCCAGCTCGTCGTCCACACGCTCCTGTCGCGCGTAGGCCTCAGCCATGCGCAACGAAACGTCCATGCGCTCGGCCGCGCCGGGAAACTGCTCCAGAAAGCGGCGGCCCTCGCTGAGGATCGCCTCGTCGTCGCCATACAGCGCCAGCGCGTCCACGGCTTTGGCGCGCAGGGTTACGCGGCGGCCAGAGCCTGGGAATTCGGCGTCCAGCCGCGCCAGAAGTTCGACGGCGGCGGCGCGGCGAAAGTACGGCCGGCTGAGCTGGTCCAGGCTGTCGAAGCGCCAGTCGATTCCCTGGGTCTTGAGCAGCAACGACAGGACGCCGTTGAGCGCGCCGGGACCAGTGTCGGCGCGGGCGATGTCCTCGTAGATGGAGAGGTTGCGCGTCCCGAAGGCCAGCGGCTGGTCGGCGGCGGTCAACAGCACGTCGATCAGCCCTTCCAGCCCGGCTTGCCGGGAGGGAGAGGGCGCGCCGGGCAGGCTGTAGAGCGCGTAATGGCAGCGGGCGGCCTCGGTGTGGGCCTCGGCCAGACGGTAGAGACCCGCGAGCGTCTCCAGATCGGCGGCGTCCCAACTCTGACGGGCGGCGGCGTACTCGTTGAGCGCTTGAAGCGCCGCGGCCGGATCGCCCGAGCGGCGGCGGTAGTGGAAAATCCAGGCGGCGGCGTTGAGGTCCGCCGGATTGGCCGACAGCGCCGCTCCGGCCTCGTCCAACCGCGCCCGCAGACGCTCGGCCCTCTCCAGCAGCCCAAAGTATTCCGAGAGCAACGCCTCCGGCCACAGCGGTTGAAAGCCGTCCTCGTAGACCGTCAGGCCCGCCGCATCGCCGTCCCGCGCCACGGCGATGCGGGCGCGGCCGGCCAGCGCGAAACCCGGATCGTCGGGGAACTGCGCGGTGAAATCGGCCAGCAGATCCTCGGCGGCGGGCAGACGTTGGGCGCCGAGCAGAAAGCTCAGGTAGCGCTCGTAGACCGGCTTTTGATCGGGGTAACGGCCTAGCCAGGCTCGATACACGTCGGCGCGGAGGTCATCGCCGAGCAAGTGCGCGTCAAGCCGCCCCAGAGCTCGCTCGAAAGCCTTCCAGGAGCGTTGCTCGACGGCCGGCGTAAACCGCTCCGCGGCGGGCGAGGGCGCCCGGCCGACCTCCAACAGAGCGGCTGTCTCCTCGGCGGCCCGGTTGCGGCGACCGTAGAAATCGGCCAAGGCGAGCTGCGCCTCGGACGGGTCAGCGGCCCGCTCGACGTGCGCTTGCCAGTCCCGCTCGGCGGCGGTGAAGTCGAGGGCGCGCTCGGCCTCCAGGGCGCGCAGGACGTAGATCTGGGCCGCGTCGGGCGTGGCGGCGAGCTGTTCGCCGAGGGCGACGCGGGTCTCCGAGGGGGGCCGGCGGGCATCCACCGGACCGTCGGGGGTTGGGACCTCGCGGAAGAAGATGCGTTCGAGCAGGTCGCCGGAGACGGCGAGGCGGGCGCGGTCGGGAAGCGCGCCCCACACCGCCAGAGCGCCGCCCAGCAGCCCGGCGACCAGGAGCGTAGGGGCGGCCGGAAGGCCGCCCGGAAACCGTTGAGGTCCGAGACGCAAGCGATTACGGAAGAACGGCAAGCCGCACCTCCTCCACGCCGATGTTATGCGCGAAATCCTCCGCCGTCAGCCGCAGCGTGTAGTCGCCGGCAGGCAGGTCGGCGGGAATGGTGAACGAGCCGGTGTTGTAGCCGGCGGCCTGGTTCCAGCGCAGTGAAACCGGCGGCGCGCCGTACATCCGCGCCGTCAGCGTGCGCGTCGTGCTGCTCGCGCTGACCTTCAGATCCACCCGCTCGCCGCGCCGAAACTCCCGCCGGTCCATGCGGGCGCGCACCGTCGGCGGTTGGCTGGCGATCAAGAAGCTCTTCTCTTCGCGATAAACCCGGCCCTGGTTGTCGCGCAACACCAGCCGCACCGAATGACGACCGTCGGGCGTGTCCTTGGGGGCCAGAAAGCGCGTTTGCCAAATATCCTCGTCGTTGAGATACCGCAGCGTCTTGGTCAGCCCGAACGGGAAAATGGCCGCCACCGAGACGATCGACGCATCGGCCCGCACCCGCAGCACGGGATCGCCCGGCCGGATCACGCGCGGCCGCAGCAGCGCGCGCGGCGCGGCCAAAAACGATGTGTAGGGCGTGACAAAAGTAAACCTTTTTGACCAGTAGATGATCTCGTTGATCGACTCCGCGTCCTCGCCGTCGCGGTCGATTGTTTCCAGCAGGGCGTCAACCCGCGCCTGCGCCCACGCTCGCGCCACCTGGGGCTTGGCGGCGTCTCGTTCCGGCGGCGTCACGGAAGCTTGCGCCTCCACGGCAGCGGCGCCGGCCCCGCCCAGCGCCCGGAAGACGACTTGCCCGCCCGGCTCCAGATAGCGCCCAACCCACGAGGCCACCGAGCCCGCGAAGGCGGCGATGTCGAGCGGGTAGACCAAGTCAATGGCCGAGGCGGGCGAGGCCTCCAGGCGCAGGTTTTCAACCGGACGGCGGCCGAGCTTGCCCAAAAACGAGGTGAGCTTGAAGTCGATCGGCTCGCTGGAGCGGACGTGCTCGAACACGCCGTCGGCTTTGGCCAGGTCCTTCAGCAGCGGCAGGTTGGCGTCGTCGCCCACGGCGAAGACGAACATCCGCGGCCGACGCGTGGGCGGCAGCTTGTTGCGCTCGGCGAGGAAGGCGTCCAGCAGCAACGTGTTGCGGATGCGCCCGCGCGTGGCGCCGCCGTCGGAAAGCAACGCCACGTAGGGCTCATTCGATCCGCCGGCCACCTGCGCCAGCCCGACGCCCAGCGCG
>CAYOPA010000018.1:14641-18510 GCA_964405625.1 uncultured Bryobacterales bacterium | reverse complement strand
GTATCCTCCCGCCGCACGGTCGAACAGGCGTTCGCCCAGCGCGTCCTCCAGGGCCGTGCCCCCGCGGATGCGCCCGGAGCGCACGAAGTCCAGCGCCTTTTCCACCGTGGCGCGATCAGCGCTCTGCAAGCCCGGCGCAAACGGCCGCAGCTCGGAGTCAAACACCACAACGTTGAAGCGGTCTCCCGGCCGCAGCCGCAGCAATAGCGTCTCCAACGCGCGGTAGCTGCGGTCTAGCTTTTCCCACTGCATCGACAACGAGGCGTCAAACAACGCCACCACATCGCGGGCCGGAGAATCGTCGCGCGGGGCGGGCGGGCCGTCGTCAGCCGGCGCGGCGGCGGCGCGGACGCCGGGAGGCAGCAGCAACGACGCCTGGAAGAAACCGGCGGTCCGCAGCCGTTCGGCGGGACGCCACGCGCCGGTCGCGGGCTCCTCCTCGGCCGAGCGGTAGAACAGCGTCGTCAGCGTCGACCGCGCCGGGGCCGCCAGGGTAAAGTCGAGCGCCAGGTCCTCGTCGAACTGAACATTCTCGGCGTCCAGCGAAGCTGTGGCCCGGTTCGGGCCGGCCTGCTCGATGCGGAGCGGGAAGCGCGCGCCGCGCGCCTGGAGGTTTTCAATGGGATGGCTGGAAAGGATCTCCAGCCGCACGCTGAGCTTGCGCGCCGACTGCGCCTGGTAGGCCTCGGGCCGCAGGGGGACCGCGAAATACCCGCGCAGATTATCGACGGCGATGCGCTCGCGGTATTCCACCTCGACCCGCTTGAAGCCGTATGCCGGAATCGGCACGACCTTGGCGCTGAAGATCTGGCCGCGGCGCGCCTCCTCGGGTCCGTGCTCGCCTTGTTGCAGCAGGCCCGGGTCGATCGCCTGCGCCTTGAGCGTCTCGTAAATTTCCGCCGCGCGCCGCCGCTCCAGGATCACGCCGGGGATGCGCTTGAGCTCGTCCCAAACGGCAAAGTCGGAAACAGCCGCGCCAGAGGGCAACCCGAAAACCCACTGCCCTTCGAGCACGCCCGGCGCGCGGCTGGCATAGATTTGCAGGATCCGAACGCGCGCGGTCTGGTCCTCGATGCGCACATCAATCCGCATCTCTTCGAGCGAAAGCTTTTGCGGATCAGGCCCTTCACTGCCGGAAGGGATCAAAACCCCGACCTCGGCGGCCAGCGCCACGGGTAAAATCAACCCGATCCAAGCCAGCCTGCGAAGAAGATGCACTACGGCCACAATAACGCCTCTTCGGCGATCCTGACCAGACCGTTGTCGGTTCCGACCCACAATATTCCAGCCCGCGCCTCTAAGGCGGTCACGTTGGCGGACGGCAACCCCTCGACAACCGTCCGCCACGCCTGCCGCTCGGGGTCGAAAACAAGCAATCCGCGGTCCAAAGTTCCCGCGTAGAGGCCCTTGTCGCCGACGATCATGGCGCCGGGGTTGATCTCCACGCCCTGCATGTCTGGAAACAGCGTCCAGGCGCCTGCGTCGTCCAGCCGCGCCACGCCCGCGCCGTACGTTCCCACGTACCAGTCGCCGCCGAGCTCGGCGATGCCGTTGATCCAGTTATGCCGCAGGTTGGAATTCGCGGTGGTATAGCTGTGGGCGACCGCGCCGCCTTCAATCACCGTCAGGCCGCCGAGCGTGCCCGCCAGCAAGCGGCGTCCACGCGCGGCGACGGCGTAGACGTGGTTGTTGACTAGGCCCTGGAAGGCGTAGAGGCTGCGCGGTCCGCCGGGTTCGAGGAAGGTGAGCCCGGCGGCCGTGCCGGCCACCAACCCTTCCGGACGCACGGCGATGTCGGCGACGTGGTCGGCGATCAGCCCGTCGGCGCGGGTCCAGGTTTCGCGTTGGACGCCGGCGGGATCAAAGAAGGTCAAGCCGTTGGCCGTCGCCACGGCGACGCGGTCGCGGGCGGGATCGGCGACGATGCGATTGACGCAGAAGACGCGATCGGATTCGTGGTGGCGGACGCCGCCGGCGGGATCGACGATGTCCAGCCCTCGGTCAAAGAAGCCGACCCAGAGATCGCCGTCGTCCGCGGCGTGCAGCGCGCTGATGTTTCGGTCCGACAGGCCGACTTCTGCGGAGAACAGCTTTTCCCAACCAGTTCCCGGCTCCCGGCGGTAGACTGCATCGGGCGTAACGGCAAGATCGGTGGAGCCGGAGGCGAGCAGCCGGATGACGGCGTCGGGACCTTCCGGGGCGCCGTCCGGGCTCGGACCGCCGGCGAGCGGGATCTCGACCAGCCCTTCGTCCAGAGACCCGAGCAGAAGCCGGTCGCCGTGCAGCAGCAGGGATTGGGCGAAGAATCCGTCGGCAAGGACGCGCCGGACGCGGCCGGACGCGATCTCCGCCACTCCAGCGGGGGTCCCTGCAAAAAGGCGATCCGCGTCGCCCGCCAGAGCCGTGACGTGCTCGTCGGGCAGCAGCTCGGTCCGGCCCAGGCGCTCTAGGCGACCGCCCGTCCAGCGCAACAGCCCCTCGCCCGCCGCGCCGACCCACAGGTCGCCCTCGTCGCCCGCCAGCGCCGTCACCTGCACGGCGTTGAGGGATTCGTCCAAACGCCGCAGCCCGCCCGCCGTGTAGGCAGCGACGCCGGCATGCAGCGAGCCCAGCACGATCTCGCCGCTCGCGCGGGGCAGCAGCGCGGTCAGGTTGTGCAAGCCGAGGTCGGCGGGCAGGATGCGGTCCACGTCGCCGGCGGCGTTGACGACCAGTAGGCCGGCGCCGGCGGTCGCCACGAAGAGCGCCTGCCGCTGCGAAACCGGATCCAACCCAACCGCCAGCCGCGTGGGCCGCGCCTGGGGGAGATCGGTCCCGACCAACCAGGAGCGCAGCAGCTCTCCTTGCGGGCTGCAGCGGAACAATCCGGCGCCGCCAGCCAGCCAGAGGCCGCCGTCAAACAGGGCGGCGTCCACGAACTGCGGCGCCGAGGGCGCGGGTTCGAACTGATGGGCCGGAGGCGTCCAGCGCGAGCGCTCGACGGCGAGCCGGGAGGCGTTTTCGATGTGGGCGCGGCTACGGTCGAGCGCGCAGTGGGCTCCCCACAGTCCCCAACCGGCCCAGGCGAGCGCGCAGGCGGCCGCTAGTGCAACGCCATGCCAAATTTTCAAGGTGCGGCCTCGTGGTGCGACCCTCTCAGCGTACCGGAATCTCCCAATAGAGCCGCCGACTCGAATATCGACGCATCACGTCGAGCCGAAGCGCGTCAGGCGATCCTGAGCGCGGCGGTCGCCGTGCGGGACCAGCGCGGCCTGTTTGAGGCGGCCAATGGCGGGACGCTCCTTTTGGATGAGAGCGGCGACCTGCCGCGGATGGTGCGGTCGGCTCTACTGCGGACGTTGCAAGGGCGCGGGGCCCTGCGGATTGGCGAGACCACGCCGCGCAGAATCGACGTACGGCTGCTGACGGCCACTCACCGCGACCTGGAGACCGAGGCTCGCGAAGGCCGCATCCGCGTCGGCCGCATCCGCATTCCGGCGCTGCGCGAGCGGGTGGCCGATATACCTCTGTTGGCCGGACAGTACTTGCATGAGATGGCCAGCCTGACCGGCAAGCCGCTGGCCGGGAGCTCCTGGCCGGGCAACGTTTTACAGGCGGCTGGCGCGGTTGGGCTTGCACCGCGAGCAGGGCTGAGGCGCGGTGGTGTTCAATGGTGACTTGAGCGAAAACTCGTCCGCCTGCGATCTGGTGGTCTTTGCGGCGCATCCCGACGACGCCGAGCTGTGCTGCGGCGGGACGCTGGCGCTGGCGGCGGCGCAGGGCCGGCGGACGGCCGTGGTTGACCTCACCCGCGGCGAGCTCGGCAGCCTGGGCGACGCTGAAACCCGCGCCGCCGAAGCGTCCGCCGCCGCCGATATCCCCGGCTTAAC
>CAYOPA010000018.1:0-14631 GCA_964405625.1 uncultured Bryobacterales bacterium | reverse complement strand
TTCGGCGCTCGGCCTGACGCGCCGTCTCAATCTGGGGCTTCCCGACGGCGGCGTCCGCGATACCGACGCCAACCGCGCCCTGGTCGTGCGGACGCTGCGCGAGCTGCGCCCGCAAGTGGTGATCGCGCCGCCGTTCGAGGACCATCACCCCGATCACATGGGAACGGCTGATCTGGTGCGCCAGAGCTTCTACCTCTGCGGCATCCGCCGCTTCCAGCCCGAGCTGCCGCCGTGGAAGCCAAAGACGCTGCTGCACCACTGGGGCTCGCGGCCGTTTTCGCCGCAGCTCGTGGTGGACGTCAGCGCGGTCTTCGAGCAACGGATGCGGGCCGTGCGCTGCTATGAGTCGCAATTCGGCGCACGCCAGGAAGAGGGCTTTCCGTTGCGGATCGCCGCGAAGGGATTCTTGGAGTCGATCGAATCGACGTTGAAGTATTTCGGCTCGCTGATCGGCGTCGCGTACGGCGAGCCGTACCGCAGCGAGCTGCCACTGCCGGTGAGCGATCTGGTCGGGCTGTTTGGAGTGAACCCATGGAAAGACCGCTAGGCGTCGCCATCATCTGCCATCCCACCATCGGAGGCAGCGGCGTGGTGGCCGCCGAGCTCGGAATGGCGCTGGCCGAGCGCGGCCATGAGGTCCACGTCGTGAGCTACCTGCGGCCGGTGCGGGTGGCGGAGTCCAAGCCGCGGCTGCACTTCCACGAGGTGCCGGTTACGCGCTATCCGCTGTTCCAGTACCCGCCCTATACTTTGGCGCTGGCGAGTAAGCTGACGGCGTTGTGCCGCGAGCACCCGATCGACATTCTCCATGCGCACTACGCCATCCCGCACGCCGTGAGCGCCTACCTGTGCCGCCAGATGATCGGCGAAGACGCGCCAAAGATCGTGACGACACTGCATGGCACTGACATCACGCTGCTGGGATTGGATGAGTCGTTCTACGAGATCACGCGCTTCAGCCTGCAACAAAGCGACGGCGTGACGGCGGTGTCGGGCTACCTGGCGCGCGAGACGCAGGAGCGTTTTTGCACCGACTGCCCGGCCGAGGTGATCTACAACTTCATCGACCTGGAGCGCTTCACTCCCGAAAATTTTAGCGCCGAGCGGCGGGCGAAGTACGCCTGCCCGGACGAGGTGTTGGTGGGTCACCTGTCCAATTTTCGATGGGTCAAGCGGCCGCAGGATGTGATCAAAGTCTTCCATCGGGTGGCGCAGCAGGTTTCGGCGCGGCTGCTGCTGATCGGCGACGGTCCTGACCGCGAAACGGCAGAGCGGATCGCCGACGAGCTGGGGGTCCGGAACAGGATTTACTTTGTCGGCTCGGACCAGAACGTGGAGGAGCTGTTGCCGCTGCTGGATCTGTTTCTGCTGCCCAGCGAGCAGGAGTCGTTCGGGCTGGCGGCGCTGGAGGCGATGGCCTGCGGCGCCCCGGTGATTGCCAGCGACGTGGGCGGGCTGCCGGAGTTGGTGACCGAGGGCTCCGGATTCCTGTTTCCGGTGCGGGACGTGGAGGCGATGAGCCGCAAGGCCATCGAGATTCTCACCCAGCCGGGATTGCGCGCCACCCTCAAGCGAGGGGCTCGCGAGCGGGCCACGCATTTCGAACGCGCCAAGACGGTCGACCAGTACGAAGCGTACTACCGCAAGACGCTCGAAGAATCGTAGGGAAGTGGCGACCCCAGCGGGATTCGAACCCGCGTTGCCGCCGTGAAAGGGCGGTGTCCTAGGCCTCTGGACGATGGGGTCGTTGCAGTAGCAACAAGTCGGACCGAACGGCCCGACCTAATCCCAGTCTATCGACTGCGATCAGGGCCGGTCAATAGGACATGGGACCGGCTTAGTCGCCCGAGGGCGCCGGGTGCAGCTCGCGGGCCTCGTTGAAGACCGTGCGCCGACGGCGGGCGTCCACTCGGCTCTCCAGCGTGAAGTAGACCACCGGGATAAACACCAGGGTGATGAGCGTGGAAGTGACCAGCCCGCCGATTACCACCCGCGCCATCGGGGCCTGGAGCTCGGAGCCCTCGCCGATTCCCAGCGACATCGGCAGCAAGCCCAGCACCGTGGTGGAGGTGGTCATCAGGATCGGCCGCAGGCGGCGTTTGCCGGCCGTCACCACCGCTTCCCGCAGCGCCATGCCGTGGTCGCGGATCAGCCGGTTGGTGTAGTCGATCAGCACGATCGCGTTGTTCACCACAATGCCCACCAGCACAATCACGCCCAGGAAGGCCTGCATGTTGAAGGTCGTCTCGGTGATAAGCAGGCTGGTGATCACGCCGATCGCGGCCAGCGGGATCGAGAACAGAATGATGAAGGGATCGCGCAGCGACTCGAACTGCGACGCCATGACCATATAGACGAGCACCAGCGCCAAAAGGGCCGCGAAGGTCATCGCCTGGAACGCCTCCTGCTGCTCCTCGTACTCGCCGCCGACGACGACCTCATAGCCGCGCGGCTTGTTGATGTTGCGGATTTTCTCCTGCAGGTCGCCGACGATGGAGCCCAGGTCGCGGTCGCCAAGGGTGCCGCTGACCACCACGATGCGCTGCTGATCCTTACGGCGGATCTCGATCGGCCCTTCCTGGCGGTTCATACGGATGAGCGCCTGGGCCGGGATCGTGGAGCCGTCTCGCATGGTGACCGGCACCTCGCCGACTTTCTCCACGCTGAGGCGGTCCTCTTCCTTGAGCCGCACGAGGATGTCGTATTCGTCGCCATCCTCTCGAAACATCGAGGCGCGCGAGCCGCCAATGGCTGTTTCAAGCGTTTGGGAGATCTCGGAGACCTGCAAGCCCATGCTGGTTGCCTTGGCGCGGTCCACCCGCACCAGCATCTCCGGCGTGCCGGGTCGACGGCTGATCAGCGCCGAGGCGACGCCTTCGGTGGTAACCATGGCCTCGCGCACCTGCTCGGACAGCTCCTGGGTGACATCGGGGTCGTGGCCGCGAACCTCCACCGTCAGGCGCTCGCCGTCGCCGTCGCCACGCCGGAACGTGCCGCTGGAGACGCGCACCTGCACGATCATACCGGGCTCGGCGGACAACAGCGGGCGCAACTGGTTGACCACGTCGCGGGCGTTGCGATCACGCTCGGCGCGGGGAACCAAGTCGATGCGCAGCCGTCCGGAGTTCGTTCCGCGGTAGTAGTAGCTGGAGTTTGACCCGGCCTCGGTCATGATGTACATCGCTTCGGGCACGTTCTCGTTGATGATGCGCGCCATACGCTCCATCACCGAGTCGGTCACATTGACGCGCGTGCCGGGCTCGAGCTCCAAATCGACCTGGATCTGGCCTTCGTCGACTTCCGGCTGGAGCTCGACGCCGATCAGCGGAATGATGTACATCGACCCGGCGAACAGCAGTACGGCCGTCGAAACAACGATCAGGCGATGGTCCAACGCCCAGCCGATCGTACCGGCATACATGTCGCCCAGCTTGTCCTGAACACGGCCGATCCAGCCGGCCAAGCCCGTCCGCTTGCCGGCCGAGCCGGCCCGCAAGAATCGCGCCGACAACGAAGGCACGACCGTGATGCTGATGATCAGCGAGCAGAGCAGAGCAAACGAAACCACGTAAGCGAGTTGTTTGAAGGTCTCCGCCGACATGCCGCCGATAAAGACCACCGGCACGAACACCGCCACCGTCGTCATCGTCGAAGCGGTGATCGCCAAGGCGACTTCGTTGGAGCCGTCGATGGCGGCCCGCATGTTGGACTGGCCTTCTTCTCGATGCCGGAATATGTTCTCCAGCACGACAATCGAGTTATCCACCAACATGCCCACGCCCAGCGCCAAGCCGCCGAAGCTGACGGTATTGAGGGTGAAGCCGTTGAAGTACATCAGCGCGAAGGTGGCGATTACCGAGACGGGGATGGCGGCGCCGATGATGAGGGTCGACGAGAAGCTACGCAGGAAGAACAGCAGGACAAACACCGCCAAACCGGCGCCCACCAGCGTGGCGTTTTGGACGTTGGCGATCGAGGCTCGGATAAACTGCGCCGAATCCCAAGTCGCCTCCAAGGTGACGCCGGGATGGTCTGTCTCAATCTCGCGCGCCTCCGCCCACATCGCGTCGGAAACCTTGACGGTATTCGCGCCGGACTGCTTGTAAACGAACATGCGGACGGCCGGCTCGAAGTTCACCTTAACGATGTAGCGGATCTCTTCATGCGAGTCCTCGACGCTGGCGATGTCGCGCAGATAAACCGGCACGGACCCGCGCGTGGCGACGCCGACGTCGAGAATGTCGTCGAGGTTGGTGAACTCGCCCTGGGAGCGCACCAGCACCTCATAGCGGCCCTCGTTGACCGGTCCGACGGGAATGTTCTGATTTTCCTGGCGTAGACGGGTGACCACGTCGGAGACCGACAGATTCAGCGCCTGCAGCTTCTTCAAGTCGAGGTCGACGTGAATTTGCCGCCGCAGCCCGCCGCTGACGCGGGCCTGAGCAACGCCGGGGGCCCGCTCCAGGCGGTACTGCACGCTCTTTTCGGCAAAATGGCGGAGCTCCTTGGCGTCCATGTTCTCGGCGCGAACCGTGATGAACATGATGGGAAATTGCGCCGTATCGAACTTGTACATCATCGGCGGCTCCATGTCGTCGGGGAGCCGGTTGCGATTGCGGTCGATGCGGGCGCGCAGCTCGTTGGCCGCCTCGTCCAGATCCATGCCGTATTCAAACTTGACGCGGACGCTGGCCTGGCCTTCGTTGGAAGTGGAAGTGAGCTCCTCGACGTTCGGAGCCGACGCCATTGCTTCTTCGAGCGGGCGCGCCACTAGCGTCTCCATCTCAGCCGGCGCCACGCCCGGGTAGAGGGCGCTGACGGTGATGGTCGGATATTCGGTCTCCGGCATCAGATCCACGGGGATCTGCACGAAGGCGATACCGCCCAGCAGCAGGGCGATGACACAGCCCATCAACACGGTGACGGGCCGTTTGATGGAGAACTCAGGGAGGCTCATGACGGTTGGCTCAGTCTTCGAATGTTAGTCGCCGGATGACAGGCCGGGCTCCAGGTCGGCCGCCGACGCGGGCGCTTTCGACAGCTCGCTCCACGACTCCAACGTGTAGTAAACAACCGGAATAAAGACGAGCGTGATCAACGTCGATGTGGTCAGCCCGCCGATGACGGTGCGTGCCATCGGCACCTGCAGCTCGCCGCCCTCGCCCCAGCCCAATGACATCGGCATGAGGCCGAGCACGGTGGTTACGGTGGTCATCAGGATCGGCCGCAAGCGGCGGCTGCCGGCCGTCACCACCGCCTCGCGCACGCCATAGCCGTGCTCGCGCCGCAGCAGATTGGTGTAGTCGACCAGCACGATGGCATTGTTGACCACGATGCCGACCAGCACGATGACGCCCAGGAAACCCTGCATGTTGAAAGTGGTTTCGGTGACCAGCAGCGTCCCGGCGATGCCGACGAACGCGAGCGGAATCGAGAACAGGATGATGAAGGGATCGCGCACGGATTCAAACTGCGCCGCCATCACCATGTAGACCAGCACCAGCGCCAGCAGGGCGGCGAAGGTCATTTCGCGAAACGCTTCCTGTTGCTGCTCGTACTCGCCGCCGAAGACAAACTCGAACCCGGACGGCCGCGGAACGCCGGCGAGCTTTTCCTGGAGCTCTTCGACGACGCTGCCCAAGTCGCGGTCCTCGATCACGCCGCTGACGACAATCGTGCGCTGCTGATCGGCGCGGGTGATTTCGACCGGGCCCTCGCGCCGCTTCAGGCTGACGATGTCGCCGGCGGGAATCGTGCGGCCGTCGGGCAATTGGATCGACACCCGGTCGAGCTGGCCGATGTCAATGCGATCCTCCTCGGCGAGCCGGACCAGAATCTCGAACTCGTCGCCGGCCTCCCGATACATCGAGGCGCGCGTGCCGCCGATGGCGGTCTCCATCGTATCGGCGATCTCAGCGACCGAAAGACCCATGGCGTTCGCCTTCTCGCGATCCACCGAGACCACCAGCTCCGGCATGCCCGGCTGGCGGCTGAGCTCGGCGCTGGCGACGCCTTCGATACCCGCCATCAGCTTGAGCACCTCGTCGGCAAGCTCCTTGGAGACGTCCATGTCGTGACCGCGAACTTCGACCGAGAGGCGGCCGTCGCCGAACTCGCTGCCGCCGCGCGTGCGCATCGAGCCCTGCACCCGGACCTGAACGATCATGCCGGGACCAACCTGCAACAGGGGACGCAGTTGGCGAGCGATGTCTCCCGCCGATCGGTCGCGTTGCGACCGCTCAACCAGATAGACCCGCACCTCGGCTTTGTTGGTGCCCTCGGCGCGCCAGGAGCTGCTCGAGCCCGCCTCCGACATCAGCGTGCGGGCTTCCGGTACGTTCTCGCGAACAATTTGCTCAAGCTGGCGGGCCAGCAAATCGCTGACCTCGACACGGGTGCCCGGCTCCAAAGTCGCGTTGATGCGCAGCGATCCTTCGTCGAGCTCGGGCTCAAGCTCCACGCCGATCAACGGCCAGATCCAGACCGCGCCGGCGAACAGCGCCACGGCTGCGCTGGTGATGATCATGCGGTGATCCAGGGACCAACCAAGCACGCCCTCGTACGCCGTGGCCAGATCCTGCAGGCGTCGGCCGATCCAGCCCGGCAGACCTCGGTTCTTGCTGTCGCCCTGTTTGCGCAGGAAGCGCGAGCACAACATCGGCACAATCGTAATGGCAACCAACAGCGAGCAAGCCAGGGCGAACGACACGACCCAGGCCAACTGCTTGAAGGTTTGCCCGGCGACCCCCTGGATAAACAACACCGGCACGAACACCGCAACTGTCGTCAGCGTGGAGGCGGTGATGGCGACAGCCACCTCCTGCGAGCCGATCATGGCCGCTTCCTTGCCATCAAGGCCGTCCTCGCGGTGCCGGAAAATGTTTTCGAGCACCACGATGGCGTTGTCCACCAACATCCCGACGCCCAGCGCCAAGCCGCCGAAGCTGACCGTGTTGAGGGTAAAGCCGTTGAAGTACATCAACGCAAACGTCGAAATCACCGAGATCGGAATCGCCACGCCGATGATCAATGTCGAGGAGATGCTGCGCAGGAAGAACAACAGCACCACCACGGCCAGCCCGGCGCCGACCATCGTGGCCAGCTTGACGTTGTCGATGGCCGCCTGGATAAATTCCGCGGTGTCCCACGGAATGGTGACCGCCAGATGCGGGTAGTCGCGATTAATCGACGCGACTTCCTGGCGGACCAAATCGGAGACCTCAACAGTGTTAGATCCCGACTGCTTATAGACAAACACGCGGACCGCCGGGCTGCCGTCCACGCTGACCATGTAGCGAATGTCCTCGTGCGAATCCTCGACGGTGGCAATATCACGCAGGTAGATCTTCACGCCGTTGCGCGCGGCGACCGAAACGCCCAGGATGTCTTCGATCGAGTTGAATTCACCCTCGGTGCGCACCAGCACTTCGTAGCGGCCTTCCTGCACGGGGCCCACGGGCCGGTTCAGATTTTCCTCTCGCAGCTTCTGGACAACCTGGGCGACGGAAAGATCCAGCGCTCGCAGTTTCTTCAGCGAGAGATTGACGTGAATCTGACGGCGCAGCCCGCCGCTGACCCGCGAAGCGGCCACGCCGGCGATGCGCTCCAGCCGATGTTGAATGTATTTTTCAGAGAATGAGCGCAGTTGCTTGGCGTCCATCTCCGGCGACGAAATGGTCAGGTAGATGATCGGGTATTGCGAGACGTCGTACTTGTAAAGCGTCGGCGGCTCGATCTCATCGGGCAGGCTGTCGCGGCGGCGCTCCATGCGGTTGCGCATCTCCGCGGCGGCCTCGTCGAGGTTCTGACCGTATTCGAACTCCAGTCGCACGCTGGCGCGACCTTCGGAGGTGGAAGAGGTGATGCGCTTGGCGCCCGGCGTTCCCGCCAGCGATTGCTCCAGCGGACGCGCCACCAGCGTCTCCATCTCCTGTGGCGCCACGCCAGGATAGGAGACGTTGATGGACAGAGTTGGGTACTCCGTCTCGGGCATCAGATCGACCGGAATCTCGACGAACGCGATCGCCCCCAGGAGGATGGCCATCAGACTGGCCATCAGGACCGTGACGGGACGTTCGATCGAAAATTCGGGCAGACTCATCGTTTCTATCTCTTCACGCTAACAACCGACCCTTGTCCGACGGGGCCGTGTTGAACCATGCGCGGCCTCAGGTGGCCGCTTTCTTGACGCCGGCCTTCTTAGTCCCGCCGCCACTGCCGTCATCGGCCGCGTCTTTTTTGGCGCCGCCGCCAGCCCCGGCGACGGCGATTCGGTCGCCGTCGCGCAACATGGTAGCGCCCCGGCCCACGATCTGCGTGCCCGCGTCGAGGTTCGCCAAAACTTCGACCTGGTCATCCCGCGTCATGCCGGTCTCAATCGGCCGAAACACGGGCAGGTTCTCCTGCTCGATCACATAAACCCCGGGTTGCTGGCCGCGATAGACCAAGCCATCGCGGGGAATCAGCGTCGCCTCGCGCATCGTGCCCAGATCCAGATTGATGCGGGCGAACATTTCCGCTTTGAGCGTCCTATCCGGATTGGCGATATCAATCTCAATCACGGCGCTGCGGGTGGCCGCGTCGAGCACGGGCGATATGCGGGAGACGCGGCCGTAGAAGACCTTCTCGGGCAGCGCGTCCACACGCACTTCAGCGGTATTGCCCACGCGCAACTTGCCGATGTTGCGCTCCGGCACATTACCCTGGCTGACCATGGTGGCCAAGTTCACGATCCGCACGATGGGCTGCGAGGGGCTGATCACGGCGCCTTCATCGACGTAGCGCACGGCCACCACGCCGTTCATCGGGGCGTAAACCTTGGTCTGGGCGAGCTGGATGTTAAGCTCCCGGAGCTCGGCCTCGGACTGCTGCTTCTGCGCTTCGGCCAACTGCACCTGCGCCCGCACCATGGCCAAGCCGGTTTTTTGCTGATCGAATTCCTGCGGGGCCATCAGCCCTTCGCTGAAGAGTTGGCTGGCGCGTCCCAGGTTGGCCTCGACATTGCCGAGCTCGGCCTGCCGCTGCGCCACGCTGGCCGCGTTGACTGCGATGGCGGCTTCGGCGCGGCGGACCCGCTGCTCGACTTCACCATCCTCCAACTCGGCGATCAGGTCGCCTTGTTTGACGAGGTCGCCGATCCGAAAATGTGTCTTCTCCAAGCGGCCGGTGGCCTTGGCCGTCACATCGACCATCTCCTTCGGCTTGAGCGCGCCGGTCAGCACCAGCGTTTCGCGGACCTGACCGATTTCGGCCCTGGCCATATCGACGCTGACCGTCCGGCCGCCCTTCTTCTTGGCGGTTTTCGGAGTCGCTTCACCCTGCTTAAGGTCGTAGACCTTGCTCCCCACCAAGTAAATGAGCCCGCCGCCGATCACAATGGCGAGCAGGCGTGAAATCCATTTGGACACGTCTATTGGGCCTCGTATTTGCGCCTCGGCCTGCGAGGCGCCCCTTTCTTCAAAAATTGTCCGGGCAAGCCGGCGGTCCCCGCGACCGGAGAAGCGCACACTTCCCCCGCGTTGAGAAGGGCGTTGTCGCTTTTGGCTTGGTTACGGCATGACGCCGCTTTCGGCAGCGAGCTTCGATTCAAATCGATTGGACGACGCCGCTCGCGAGCCGGGACGATTCAGGCTCCAATCGTAGGAAAAATAGCGCACCTTCGGGTCAGACGCTCGCGACAGCGCCGCCGCCAGGGCCTGCTCGGCGTAAGGCTGGATGTACGCCAGCGTCGCAGCAGCGCCTTTCAGGCCAGTCGCAGCCTCGAAATCGGCGTTGAACCAGTCAAAGATCTTGCTCAGCGTGACCTCCCCGCGATCCGTATCGATGTAGACGTTGCGTTCCTGATTGACGAATTCGCGGGCGAGATTGTTGAGTCGGCTGTCCAGGTCTTCGGCGCGCACGGCTCGGTTCGAGAGCGCCGGGCAGCTTACCGAAGCGCACACGATGGCGAAGTGAATTCGCGGCTCTTGGTGGCGCTCTCGCAGGATCCTGTGCTCGATGTCGTCCAGGCTCACCTTGGCGCCTCCAGCGATGTAGCTTCGTTCGCGAAAGAATCCGCCCGCCCTGCGGACGCTGTCGAGCGGATAGCGATTCAGCACGCCTTTCACTGTGAACGCGTTGTAGGCGTTGATCCAGTACGCGAGCTGGTGATCGCGCGTAGGGAACTGCCGTGGGACCGAATCAGGCGAGGCGGCCGCCAGTGCGGCCAGATACGCCTCCAGTGGCGCGGGCGAAGCCGCCAGCGCTGCGTAGTCGAGCTCTCCCAGGGCGTTCACCCGTTGTTGGAGCAGCCGGTCCCAGCCGGAGTGGTCAAACGGTTGGGCGGCTAGCAGGGCCGGCCAACCGAGCAGCAGTAGGAGCAGGAACGAGCGCACGTTCACTGGGTTCGGAGCAGCGCGGCCGGCGGTTACGGTTGGCGCTGCCGCGGATCCGGATCCGACAAGGATTGTTCCGGCGCCGCCGGGCAAACGCCGAGCTCAGTCACAAATCCCGACAGCCGCGCCCAGCCCGCGCCGTCGCGGCGCTCCAGCTCAATAACGCCGTCGCCGGGGCTGAGGCGCAGATCCGAGGCCGACGCATCACGGCGCACGCGTCGGGCGCCCGGAATGGCGGGACGCTCGGCGACGATTTGCCGGATGGACCAGGAGCGGCCGCCGTTGTACGTTTCGTAGAGCGCAAACGGATCGATGGGTGCGTTCGGTTTTTCCAAGATCAAGTGGCCGTGCTCGGCGGAATCAAATTGAAGCTGGACGATAAAGCCCTCCTCAGGCTCCTCTCCGGAGCGGATCAGGCGCTTGTCGAAGCTGGCGCCGCCGTCCTTGGTAAACAGCAGAAACGGTTGCGAAACGGCCCCGTCCACCCCGCTCTGGCCGCCGACCCAGCCGACCTGCGCATCAATAAATTGCGCCGTCTCCAGGTCCCCGGCCGGCACGCGGTCAACCGGCTCGGTCCAGGAGCCGCCGCCGTCGGAGCTGACCAACAGAACCGATTCAAGAGTGCCGGCGGCGCTGCGAACCGAACCTGCCAGCAGCAGCCGCTCCCCGACCGACTCCGCCAGCAGCAGCTCCAGCTCCAGGCGGCAGGGCGAAGAGGGCGTGCAGCTCAAGCCCGCTTCCAGCAAAGCTTCCGGATCGCACGCAAGATCGATCCAAACCGGATCGGTGTCGTAGACGGGACGCTCAAGGCCCGCGCGCACCTGCTCCGGGTCGGGATCCTCGGCGGGATGGATGCCGGGAATCTGGAACTCCGGCCCTTGATTGACAACGAGCTGCGCCGGCGCCGCGGCGACGGCGATCAACAGCAAGACTATGGCGAAATGCAACATCGGCGCCCGTGCGTAGCATAGCATCGGACCATTTCCCTGTTTTCCAGTACACTGAACGTGGGTTTGTGGGTCTCCCCGCACTCATTTCGTCCGGATGCAAGGCAATTGGCCCCAAGTGCTGCTCGAGGCCGGCGCCGCGGAGATCCTCCGCGCCGTAGCCGAGATTGTTGTTCTGGCATATCTGATCTATCAGCTCATCCGGGTGATGCGCGGCAGCAGGGCCGTTCCCGTGCTCTTCGGGGCCTTGATCGTCGTCGGGCTCTACTACGCCGCCGGCTTCGTCGGCTTCAACTCCATTCAGAACATCCTGGCCTCGCTAACGCCTTACGCGGCTATCGCGCTGATCGTGATCTTCCAAATCGAAATTCGCGGCGCTTTGCGGGAGATGGCCCTGCGCTTCGTGCCTTCAGGGCGGCGGCGCAAAATGGATTACGAGTACGAGGACGTCATGTTCTCCATCGGACAGCTCTCCGCCACCGAGACCGGCGCCTTAATCGTCATCGAGCGTGAGGCGGGCTTGAAGACGTTCGTCCAGAGCGGAGTGGCGCTGGACGCGCGCCTTTCGGCTGACCTGTTGTCGAGCATCTTTCAGCGCAGCGCGCCGCTGCATGACGGCGGCGTAATTATTCAGAAGGGACGCATCGCAGCCGCCGCCTGCTTCCTGCCGCTGACCACGAATCCGGGTTTGGTCTCCACGCTTGGAACGCGCCATCGCGCCGCCATCGGCGTCACCGAGGAGTCCGACTGCGTGGCGTTGGTCGTGTCGGAAACCGACGGCGGTATCTCGATTGCCGTCGGAGGCAACATTGAACGGGGCATTTCGCTCGATCTGCTGAGGCTGCGCATGATCCATTACCTGGGGCCGGTGGTATTTCCGCCGCAGGCGGGCTCGGAGGACTTGATTTTGCCGGAGCCTCCGCCGACGGCGGCGCCGCGGCCCAAGCGCGAGCCGGCCACCGCCGCTGAAACAGTGTCGGCGGTTGAGTCGGAGTAGGGGCGGAATCATGCCGGCGAGTTGGATCAAGGACCGCATGAGCACGAACTTCGGCCAGAAGCTCTTCGCCGTGGCCGCGGCTGTCGCGTTGTGGTGGAGCTACGGCGCGGCTCGCAGCGGCGAGGAGGCCATTGAGGCATCGGTGCGCTTCGTCAACAGTCCAGCGGGCCTGGAGATCAACCCGGACCAGATCCCCGCGGTAACGGCCGTGCTGCGCGGCCCGCAGTCAAGCTTGCGGCGGCTGCGCAACAACGGTCTCTCGCTGCTGGTGGACTGCAGGGATGTCTACGGACCGGGCCAGCACACCGCTAACATCGACTCTGGGGCGTTGCAGTTGCCCGTTGACGTGGAGCTCGTCAAGGCGACTCCGTCGCAGTTCAGGTTCCTGCTAGAGACTTCAGCGATCAAGGAAGTCGAGATTGCGCCGCAGTTTGCGGGCGAGATGCAGCAAGGGTACGTCCTGGCCAACTACGTCGTTCAGCCCCGAACGTTGCGGGTTCGCGGGCCGGAGCATCGCATCGCGCTCATCGAGGCCGTCCAGACCGATCCCATTGATCTGCAAGGCCAAGTCGGCGACCGCAGCTATGCGACGACAGCATTTCTCTCGGATCCCTACCTGCGATTTGTCGACGATCCCCACGTCACTGTCTACGTGGTCATCCACAAGCGTTGACCCGGCGCCCGCCCGGCGCGCAAGCTGGTAGTGACAAGCTATGGCGAAAGATCTCTTCGGCACCGACGGCATCCGCGGCAAAGCAGGCGAATATCCTCTCGACGACGCGACGCCTTATGCGGTGGGCCGCGCGCTGGCTGAAGCCCTCAGCCCCGACGGGGGCGGCCACGCGGTGATCGGCATCGACACCCGCGCCTCCTGCCAGGAGATCGCCGAGCTGTTGGCGGCCGGCATGGCGTCTCGAGGGCTCGGCGCGGATTTCGCCGGCGTGCTGCCGACCGCGGGCGTCTCATTGCTGACCGAAACAGGAGGCTACCGCACCGGCGTGATGATCTCCGCTTCGCATAATCCCTTTGAAGACAATGGGATCAAGGTCTTTGGGCCGAATGGCTATAAGCTGCCCGACGCCGTCGAGCACGAGGTGGAGCAGCGGGTTTTCGAGCTTCTCGAAATAGGAGTGTCGCCCCAGCGGACGCCGCTGACGGTCGACGAGTCGTTGGCCCGGCAGTACCTGGAGCACACCCTGTCGGCCAGCTCGATGGCGGCGGCGGCGATCGCACCGCTGCGAGTGGCGGTCGACTGCGCCAACGGCGCGGCGAGCGCGGTGGCCTCGGAGTTCTTTCAAGCGCTCGGCGTGCAGGCGCGGATCTTCGCCGACCAACCCGACGGGCGCAACATCAACCTTGGCTGCGGCTCGCTGCATTTGGACAAGCTCACGGAGAAGGTCCTCGAGACCGGCGCCGACTTGGGCGTGGCCTTCGACGGCGACGCGGATCGCGCGCTGTTTGTGGCTGATGACGGCGCCGAGGTCAACGGCGACGTAATTTTGCTGTTGGCCGGCAAGTATCTACACGGGCTGGGCGAGCTCCCGACCGGACGGGTGGTGACGACGGTGATGGCGAACATGGGGCTGGAAAAGGCTCTGACGGCCGCCGGGCTGTCGATGACGCGTACCGATGTGGGCGACAAGTACGTGCTCGAAGAGATGGTCGCCTCGGGAGCGCGGCTGGGCGGCGAGCAGTCCGGCCACATCATCTTCAAGCATTGGGCCAACACCGGCGACGGCCTGCTGACGGCCAAGATCATGCTGGAGCTGCTGTCGGCCGCCGGAAGGCCGCTCAGCGAGCTGCGCCGGCAATTGCAGGTCTATCCGCAGAAGCTGGTGAACGTCCGGGTGACCAGCAAGCCCAAGATCGAAGATGCGCCGGCGTTGGCCGTGGCGGCCCGTCGCTGCGAGGAATCGCTCGGCGACCGCGGGCGCCTGGTGCTGCGCTACTCCGGCACCGAGAAACTCGCCAGAATCATGATCGAGGCCGAGACCATGGAGTTGGTGGAGGCCGAGTGCGAAGCGCTTCGAGAGGTCTTTCAGCGCGAGATCGGGGCGTAGGGACGGCTTTCCCGCAGACGTTCTTGGTCGGCGGGTGACCGGCAACGGGCCTCGACCTGGGGGTCGAGGCGGCAGGCGTAGGCGCCTGCGCCACCTCTCCGCCCCGGGCCTGAGCGAAACGTAGAAACTCAAGTGTCGAGCCAAAGGCTCGACTGCACGGCGCAGCCGTGCGCCACAACAGGACCTACTGGTTGTGCGCTTCCACGAACCAGAGCATCTTGTCCACGCCGCGCGAAATCTCGGTGAACAGATCG
>CAYOPA010000017.1:0-25710 GCA_964405625.1 uncultured Bryobacterales bacterium | reverse complement strand
GCCCCGCCGCCAGAGAAGGCAGGGGCAGACCCAGCAGCGCCGCCAGCGTCGGCGCGATGTCAGTGTGACTGCCCTCGAAGCCGGCTCCAGGACGGATTCCCGGTCCGGCCATCGCAAGCGGGGTCCGGCGAACCTCGGGCTCGGTCCCGCCGTGTCCGCCTTGGCCGCGCCGGTCAATGTGACCGTGGTCGGAAACCACCATGAAGGTCGTACGCCCGTCGTCGAGCGCCTCCACCAAGCGCGCCACGCAGGCGTCGGCCTCCTCGACGACTTCGAGGAACAGCTCGCTGCGTCCGCCGAAATCATGTCCGGCGGCGTCGGGCGCGGTCACGCCGGCGACCAGCAGCCCGCTTTCGAAACGGCTCAGGAAGGGGACAGTCGCATCGCAAATGTCCCGCTGCCACTGGAGAATCAACGAGTTGTCCCGGCCGGTGGAAGTCTCCAGCTCTTTGTCGAACTCCTGGATGGCGCCGATCATGTTCGGAAACCCGCGCGCCCACGAGGAATCGCCCGCGACCGCCGTATGGACGCCATGCTCGGCGGCGAGCGAAAACAGCGAGGGGATCGGCGGCGGCTCATGCCGGCCGTTGGTCATCACGCCGTGGACTTCCGGGATGGCCCCGGTGGCAAACGTGGCCCGCGCCGGACGCGACAGCGACGGCATGATGGTGGTCAGCACGCCGGCGGCTCCGCGGCGCTGCAGCGCTTGCACGGCGGGCATGCGATCCACGGCCTCCACCGTGACTCCATCGAGAACGATCAGCAGAACGCGCTCGCTCAGGGCCTCACCGGCGGGCAACACAACGCCCGCGCGGTAGGGCGAACGATACCCGGTCACGCGCTTCCAGGCGGCGTCAGCTATGGCCAGCGCCGCCGCGCCGATCCCCAGGAGCAGGATCACAAGCCCGGCCGATCGGATGGGAGGGCGCAAGAGTCGAGTTTACCTCAGGCTCCAATGCTGTCGGCCACTGTCGGCCGTCGGTCACCCGGTCAGGAGCTCGCCGATTGCTGCATCGCCTCGCGAGTGTTCGGAGAGGGCACGCCGCTTTTCGCCAGCCCATTCTGCTCCTGGAATTCGCCCAAGGCGTTCATCGTGTCGAGGTCCAGCACGCCGGTCACGGGGCCGTCATACAGGTCCTGTTCAAACAGAAACCGCTGCACCGCTTCCACGACGGACATCAGGTAGGGCGAGTACTGGCCGCCGTCCAAGCCCAATACGAGATTGCCCTCCGAACCGGGCGCCCAATGCGTATCGTCCAGGAACGAAGCTTGAGCGGTCTCCTGCTTCGGTGCCGGCGGAGGCGGCGGGGGCTCGGCCGGCCGCGGCGGAGGCGGTATAACAGGCGTCTCCACCGGCGGCGGATCGGGCTCCACGGCCTCGGCGCTCTGGGTTGGCTCGCCGCCGCCGCACGCGGCGTGGGTCAACCCCAGCATTATGACCGCCACCGACATCATGGCAACCTGAATTGTTTTTCCATTTCCATAGCGCATACCTTTTATCCGCTCGGTAGATTCGGATGGCCTAGGTTTTGTTACGATCCCAAGGGCACGCTCTCCGCAGCGCCGCCGGAATGCCTTTCGGGCCGCAGGCTTCCGACGATCCTGCTGGAATTTCACCAAATATCGTCACTGACATCTCTTCCCAAGTCACGCCGGGCTCTGAAGTGCGGTATAACTGGTGCGGGACGGCGGGCGCAATTCGGCACGGGCCTTATGGAAGCGAACATGCAAGTTCGAGCGACGGATGCGCCGTATGCAACGATGCGACAATTGGCATCGCGCATGTTGGCCGCGGAGGCGGCAGGCCTGCCCCCATCTGATTCACTATGGTACGATGCGTCGCGCCTGCTCGAAAAATTGCGAGCTTCCTTGGTGAATTTCGCCGGCTCGGACAGTTACTCCGCTTTGCTCCAACGCGCTCTGGCGAAGACGCGCGTCGACATTCCCGCGCTGGGAGCGGTCCAGGTCCAGGCCGGCGGGCGCCTGGACGGGTTTGAAGAGTATTGCGACCGGGCGGCTGACAAGGGAGCGGAAGCAGGCGTCGCAATCGCAGAGAATCTGCTCGGGCTACTGGTCGAGTTGATTGGCGAGCCGTTGACGCGCCAGTTGTTGCGCCGAGCTTGGCCGGAGCTATCGCAAGACGAATGGCGGAAATTTGAGACTCCATGAGCACCTCACCCGGACCCTCTGAAAACAACGAAGGCCGCGTGGCGATTCGGCAAATGCCGACCGGCGTGCCTGGTCTGGATGAGATTCTCGGCGGCGGGATCCCCGAATACTCTTTCAACATCATTGCCGGCGGCCCGGGGTGCGGGAAGACCACCCTCGTTCACCAGTTCGTATTCGAGAACGCCAGCCCGGAGCGCCCGGCCTTGTTTTTTACCGTGCTGGGCGAGCCTGCCGTCAAGATGCTGCGGTACCAGCAGCAATACACATTCTTCGACCAGTCCAAGCTCGACAGCTCCATCCGTTTCGTCAACCTCAGCCAACTCGTTCTGGAGCAGGACCTCAACGCCGTTCTCAACGAGATTATCCGGCAGGTTGAAATGGCCAACGCCGGGATAGTGGTGGTGGATTCGTTCCGCACCGTCGCACGCGAGGCGCGGGCCACGGCCGGCGATATGGAGCTCCAGAGCTTTATCCAACGGCTGGCGCTGCATCTGACCACTTGGCAAGTCACCTCCTTTCTGGTCGGCGAATATTTCGAAAGCGAGCTGCGCGACAACCCAGTGTTTACCGTCGCGGACGGGCTGATCTGGCTGTACCAGATCATCGAGCGCAACTCGATCGTACGCAAGATGCAGATCACGAAGCTGCGCGGCCAACATTCGGTCCCCGGCCTGCATACGTTCCGCATCACGGACGACGGCCTGCAAGCCTTCCCGCGGACGTACGGGCTGGCCGGCGAACCGGCCCAAGCGAAAGGCGAGCGGCGCGTTTCCACCGGCATCCGCGAGATCGACGAGCTGATCGGCGGCGGCATTCCGGAAGGTGACAGCATGCTGCTGGCCGGGCCGTCCGGATCAGGCAAATCAATGCTCGCGACGCAGTTCATCGTGGAGGGCCTGCGCCGGGGCGAGCCGGGCGTCATCGCCATTTTCGAAGAGCTTCCGAGCCAATACATCCGGCGAGCCGCTTTGATGGGCCTTGATCTGGAAGGGCCGCAGCGCGACGGTTTCCTCAAGATCATCTACATCCGGCCGCTGGACTTGTCCGTCGACGAAACGGTTCACGAGCTGATCTCCGCGGTTCGGGAGCTCGGCGCAAAACGCGTCGTATTGGATTCCCTGGTGGGCTTTGAGGTGGCGCTGGCCCCCGGCTTTCGCCACGAGTTCCGCGAGTCTCTCTACCGCATGATCGCGGCGCTGACGCGGCTGGGCGTCACTATCGTCAGCACCGTGGAGGTCCAGGAGAGCTTCACCAACCTGGGCCTGAGCAATTTCGCCATTTCGTTCCTGGCCGACGACATCATCCGCCTGCGCTACGTCTCGATCAAAGGACAGCTTCGAAAGATGCTGTTGGTCGTCAAGATGCGGGGCAGTCAACACAGCGTTGATCTTTGGGAGTACACGATCAACGACAAAGGCATCCAACTGGGCCAGACGTTGCGAGACTACCAGGCGCTAATCAGCGGCATTCCCTCCCCCTGGTACTTTGAGATGGCAAACGAACAGCCCGCGCCAGGCGTTGACGACCCGACGAAACCCGAATCCGACGAGGAGTAATCCGCCGGCCCGCTAACGCCTTCGTTCGGGTGCGCTCCCGCCCCAAAGCGGTTGCGCATGAACGCCGTCGCAACTAGAGTATAGGGGCGACGGTTTATGAAAATCGGGTTCCCCTCATCCTTTGCGCCGGCCATCGGGCTGGTTTGTTTAGCCGGGCTGTTGCAATTCGCCGAGGCGGCTGAGCAAGCGCCCGAGCGAGTCCAAAGCGGTCTATTGGCGCTATATGACTTTGGGTCCGCCGAAGGCGAAGTCGTCGCCGACCGCTCCGGAGTGGACCGCCCCCTGGATCTGGAAATCCAAGACATGGAGGCGGTTCGCCGTCGCCCGGGGTCGCTGGAAATCCACAGCCCCACGCTAATTAAGTCCACCGGCAGCGCCAACAAGATTGGAAACGCCATCCGCGTCTCCGGCGCCATCACGATCGAGGCCTGGATGGAGCCCGCCGCCGGCGAGGCCGACGCCCCGGCGACCTTGATCGCCATGGCCCCCAAAAGCGGCCAGCGCAACTTTGTGCTCCAGCAGGGCCCCGACGGGCTAAACATGCGGTTTCGGACCAACCGAACCGGCGCAGGGGGGCTGCCGGCGGCCGATTACGCGATCGACGATCGGACCGGCCGGCTCAGCCACTTGGTCTACACCCGCGACCGCTACGGCCGGACCCGCATCTTTGTCGATGGCAAGCAGGTCATTGAAGAGCATGTCGCCGGCTCCACCGACGGCTGGGAGCTGTTCCCCTTGACGCTCGCCAATGAGCTCGACGGCGAAAGCCCGTGGTTGGGGACGCTGCATCTGGTGGCGATTTATCGTCGCGACCTGCAACCCCAAGAGGTTGAGCAGAATTTTCGCGTCGGCGCGGGCTTCCGAGCGCCCGAGCGCAGCGATGAGCATCAAGAGCTGAGCAGCGCCGATCTGTTCGAGGCGAAGATTGCGCCGCTGCTGTCTAGCCGCTGCGTGGAGTGCCATAACTCCGTCAGCAGCAGCGGCGGGTTGGATTTATCCAACGAAGCGGCGGCTTTCGCGGAAGGCCCCAATGGCGCGGCGCTGGTAGCCGGCGATGCAGCCGCGAGCCGGCTGATCGAGATGGTCGAAAAGAACAAGATGCCGCTGGGCCGTCCGTCGCTGCTGAAAGGCGAAAAGGCGTTGTTGCGCGAGTGGGTCGACGGCGGCGCCCCATGGACGATTGACCAGCTTCGACCCTCCGTGCGCGTCGAGCCGGATAAGGTCAGCCGGGCCTGGATACAACGCCTCACCGTGCCCGAATATGTCGCCTCCGTGCGCAGCTCGTTCGGCGTGGACATCACCAACGAGGCCGCCGAGATCCTGCCGCCGGACCATCGCTCCGACGGATTCAAGAACACTGCATACACCCTCAACGTCGACTTGGGGCACGTGGCGGCGTACGCGCGGCTCGCCCAGGTTGTGGTCGGTCGGCTGGACGTGGAGGAGTTTGCGCGCCGTTTCTCCGACAGTCAGGAGCTTTCCAAGGAGGCCTTGGAGAAGTTGATCGTCAACATGGGCGGCGCCATTTTGCGCGGGCCGTTGGAGGAAGAAGAGCTGGCGATGTACCAGGGGCTCGCCGGCGCGGTGATGAGCGCCGAGGGTGGATTTGGAGAAGTCGTCGGCTACCTGCTCGAAGCGATGCTGCAATCGCCCCGCTTCCTCTATCGGGTGGAGTTGGAGCGCGGCGACGGGACCGTCTGGCCGGCCGCCGCGCACGAGCTGGCCGCCCGGCTGAGCTACATCCTGTGGGGCGCCCCTCCCGACGACGCCCTGATGGCGGCAGCCCGGACGGGGACGCTGCATGACCCGGCCGTGTTCGACCAACACCTGCGCCGCATGCTCGCGGACGCGCGCACCATCGAGCGCTCGACGCAGTTTATATCGGAGTGGCTGGACCTCGACCGCCTCGACAGCATGCAGCCGAACAAGGAGAAATTCCCCAAGTGGACCGCGGAGCTTGCGTCCGACATGCGCGACGAGACCGTGGAGTTTTTCCGGGAGGTGGTTTGGAAAGAGAAACGCCCGGTCACGCATCTGCTCAATGCGCAAGTGACCTACGCAACTCCGCGTCTAGCGGCCCATTATGGGCTGGCGCCGCACGGCGACGGGCTGGCGCGCTACGACCTGTCGTCAACGCCCAGCCGCGGCGGGCTGCTCACCCAGGGCAGCGTGCTGACGATCGGCGGCGAAGAGGCCTCGATGGTCACGCGCGGGCTGTTTGTGCTCAAGGAGCTGCTTAACGACGAGGTCGGCAACCCGCCGCCTGGGCTCGACACCACGCCGCCGCCCACCAGCCCGGGCCGCTCCAACCGGGCGATCTCGATGGAGCGCGTCAAGAGCCCGGCCTGCGGCGGCTGCCACTCGCGCTTTGAGCCGCTGGCCTTCGGCATGGAGAAGTTTGACGGGCTGGGCGCATATCAAGAGGTCGATCACCACGGCAACGCGCTGAACGAGAACGGCGAAGTGCTGTTCCCGGACGCCTCCGCGCCCGTCGAGTACAACGTCGCCTCGGAGATGATGGATCTGCTGGCCAACAGCGAGCGGGTGGAGCAGACGCTGATCCGCAAGATGACGCAGTTCGCGCTGGGCCGACCGTTGGTCGCCGAAGATGACGAGGCGATCCAGTGGATTCACCAGCAGGCCAAGCGCGACGGCCTGACCTACACCGCCGTCCTGGCCGCGATCGTCAAGAGCGATCTCATCCGGATGACACGCACGGAGATATAGACCATGTTTGTCATGAAGAAACCAGGGATCAGCCGACGCACGCTGTTACGGGGCGCGGGCGGAGCGCTCGTGGGGTTGCCGCTGCTGGAGGAGATGGCCTCCGCGGCCGAGGTTGAGGTCCCGGTTCGAGCCTTCAACCTCTTCTTTGGCCTGGGCATCCCGGCGCCGCTACAAATCGAGGGCTACGACGGCGTCCTGGAGCCGCTCAAACCCCTGCGGGACAAGCTGCTGATCCTGCGTGAAGTGGACCAGGTGCGCTGCGACGAAGCCGGCATCAACGCGCACTTCGACGGCGCCACCGGAGCCTTTACCGCCGAGCCCCCCAACGGCGAAGCCCGCGCCGGAGGCCCGTCCATCGACCAGGTCATCCGCCAAACTTACTACCCCGACGGACAGCCGGCCGGGGTGTCGCCCACGCTGGTCGCCGGCACGTATTTTCGTCGCGGAAGGCTGGGGCGCTTCGTCCACAGCTACAACCAGGACGGCACGCCCGCGGCGTCCATGCAGGAGCGCCCGCGCGAGCTATTTGACCGCGTATTCGGTAAGCTGCTCGTCTCCGACGCCGCCCCCGACGAGCGCCGCGACCGCCTCAGCCGCAGCGTGCTGGACTCCGTCGTCGGGCAGTATCTGTTCTATACCGGAATGAATTCGCCGCTCGGCGCGCAGTCGCGCGGGCGCGTGGCCGATCACCTCGACCGCATCCGCGAATATGAGCAGCGCGCCTTCGCGAGCAAGGAAACGGACCCCAACGAGCCGCAATTGCCTCCGCGCTCCAAGGTCGCCCACGGCGGTTACGCCGATCCCGGCGGCGAAGGCATCGACATTGCGCTCGACGACCTGACCGCGGAGTGGCGCATGATGGCCGACCTGTTTGCGTTGGCCATCGAAATGGACCGTGTGCGCTTTGGGGCGCTGACGTTCCTCGCCGCCGGAGAGCGGCTGCGGGTGAAGGGCGACTATCTCTACGACGGCCGCAAGGTCTTTCACTTCGACGACGCCGGCCAGCGCAGCGCCACCGGCGCGAAGGGTTGCAGCCATGAGTGGTGGCACGATTTCAACCCGGAAAAGACCAACGAGCAGCTTCGCGCCCACGCCCACATGAAGATGCGCGAGCTGGCCTACTTCCTCACACGGCTTGACTCGACCACGGAATCCAACGGCCGCACGATCCTCGAAAACTCGATGATTACGATCTCGACCGAGTCCGGCGACGGTCGCCACTCCGACCCGGTTCGCGAGTTGTCCGGCGTTTTCCATGCCATCACGTCCGCCAACGGCCGCTTCAAGACCGGCAAGATCCTCGACATCGGACACGAGGGGCTGGACCTGTACAACACGATGCTCGACACGATGGGCGCGAAGGTCCGCCTGGGTCCGGCGGATCGCGAGCAGCAACCGGTTGACGCCATCCGGGCGTAACCGGCCGCCCGTCCAACCACAACTGATTCGTGTTGCGGCGGGGCCGAAAGGCTCTGCCGCAGGCCTTGCTGCATGGGACGGAACCAACCCTACTTGACATCCAGTTGCACAAACGCTTGCAATAGGTCTGTTTGGGGCCTGGCGGGCTGTTTGTCTTGCAAGTATAGATCGTTGTGGAAGGGACGCACACACCGGGCCGAGCCGTGAGGAGGCATCGATGAGCTTTCGAAAAGTTCTTTTCTGGATGCACCTGATCGTCGGCTGTACGGTCGGCCTCGTAGTGCTGATGATGTCTTTCACCGGCGTCCTGCTGGCCTACGAGGTGCAACTCATTAACTGGGCGGAGCGGGGCTACCACGCGCCGCCGCCCGCTGCCGGCGTGGAACCAATGCCGCTGCCGGCGCTGCTCGCCAAGGCGGCCACGGCCGGCGAGCCGCCAGCCACACTCACCTTCGAGTCCGACCCGACGGCGCCGATCGCCATCGGCCGGGGGCGGGCGAAGACGCTGTATGTCAACCCGTACAGCGGCGAGTCGCTGGGCTCGGGGGCCGAGGGCGTCCGATCGTTCTTCCGCGAAGTCACGGCTTGGCACCGCTGGTTCGCGGCCACGGGCGAGAGCCGCAACTTCTGGAAGGGCGTGACCGGCGCCTCCAACCTGGGCTTCCTGTTTCTGGTTCTCAGCGGTATGTATTTATGGTTGCCGAAGAGGTGGACGCCGCAAAGCGTACGGGCCATCGCTTGGTTTCGCGGCGGGCTCATCGGCAAGGCGCGCGACTTCAACTGGCACAACGTCTTCGGCATTTGGTGCGCCATCCCCTTGGTCATCGTGGTGGCGACCGCTTCGTTTTTCTCGTATCAATGGCCGACTCGGTGGCTGTATCAGGCGCTTGACGGCGAAGCTCCTCCGCAGCGGGGCGCCCCCCCTGGACCCGGTCACAGTGAAAAGTCGCCCCCGGAGGTCGACCCGGCGGCGTACCAGGCCCTGGACGCCCTGCTTGAGCGAGTCCAAAGCGAAATCCCCGATTGGCGGACGATCGCCCTGAACCTGCCGAAATCCCCGGCCGAGCCGGTGGCCTTCATCGTCAGCAGCGGCGGACGCGGACGCCCGGACCTACGCGTCGATCTGAAGCTGGACCCGTCGAGCGGCGCCATTGTCGAGCGCAACGGCTTCGCTGAGCAGAGCGCGGGCCGCCGCTGGAGAACCTGGGTGCGCTGGCTGCACACCGGCGAGGCCGGCGGCTGGATCGGGCAAACCATCGCAGGCGTGGCGGCGCTGGCGGGCGTGATGTTGGTTTGGACGGGAATGATGCTATCGTGGCGGCGCTTCGCGGCGTGGCGGGCGCGGCGCGGGTAGGGAATTCTGGCCTCGACCTGGGGATCGAGGCGGCAGGCGTGGGCGCCTGCGCCACCTGTGGCGCGCGCCCGTTTCCTACCGTCCCAGCAACTCCGGTTCGCTCCCTTCCACCAGCCGGTAGCGCGCGCCGGCTTTCAAGCCCTCAAACGCCTGCTCCGCTCCGTTGGGCCAGCGGACTTCCAGCCGGTCCACCGCTTTCGCATCCCCCAGGCCGAATTGCAGCGCCAGATCGCTCTGGGAGAAGTAGCTGCCGCCGCCGACCACCTGCTGCATCCGCCTTCGGCCGCCGGCGTCGAGGGTCACTCGGGCGCCGATCGCGCTGCGGTTGGACTCCGAGCCCTCCAGGCGAATCCAGAAGGTCGAGCCCTGCGCGCCGCCCACGTTGTAGAGCAGGCTCGGCGGCTTGTTGACGTTGGTGATGAGAACCTCCAGACGGCCGTCCCCGTTTAGGTCGCCGACGGCTAGGCCTCGCGACGGTCGCTCGACCTTCAGGGCGGGGCCGGCCCGCGAGGTGACGTCGGCAAAGCCCCCGCCGCCCGTATTGCGATAAAGCAGGGTCCGCTGGCGGTAGGATTCGCCCAATGCAGCGCCATCGACTTCGGGATAGACGTGGCCGTTGACCATCACAATGTCCGGCAGCCCGTCGTTATCGGCGTCGAGGAAGTGCGCCCCCCACCCCAGGTACTTGTTCGCCCCGAGACCGGCCCGCGCCGCCACATCCTCAAAGAAGGCCCCGTCCTCGTTGTTGTACAGGGACGGCAGATCGCCCGAAAAATTCGTCTTCAGGATGTCCAGGAAGCCGTTGCCGTCATGGTCGCCAACGGCGACGCCCATGCCGGCCTGCAACTGGCCGTCGAAGTTGTACGCCACCCCGGCGACTGACCCCGCTTCGGCGAAGGTTCCGTCGTGCTGGTTGACGAACAGCAGTGACGGCGTCATGTCGCAAGCGACGTAGATGTCGATCCAGCCGTCGTTGTTGAAGTCGGCCGCCACCACGCCCAATCCGTAGCCTCGGTCGGGCGCCAGGATGCCGGCCGCCTCGGAGACCTCTTCAAATCCGTCGCCGGTGTTGCGAAACAGGGCGTTGGCGGCCTTGGGCAGCCCGCTGGGACCGCATGGGACGTCGATGCCCTTCCAGATGCACCGTTGTGAGCTTCCGGCCCGAACGATGCCGTCCAGGTCCAGGTCAACGTAGCTGGAGAAGAACAGATCGAGGCGGCCGTCGCGATCGTAGTCCAAGAAGGCGCAGGCCCCTCGCCAGCGGCCGTATTCAGCGGGGAGCCCGAGGTCGGCGGCCACGTCGGAGAAGGTCCCGTCGCCGTTGTTGCGATACAGCGCCACGCCGCCGAGGTAACCGGCCGCGAGGTCTGCGTACCCGTCGTTGTCGAAGTCGCCCACGCAGGCGCCCTGCCCCCAGCCGCGCCGCGTGATCCCGGCGCGCTCGCCGACCTCCACGAAGCGGTCGCCGTCATTGCGGTAGAGCAGCGAGCGCGGGCTCTTGCCGGCGGCGTCGAGCTCAATCGTCGATCCGTTTACCAAAAAGATGTCATTGTCGCCGTCGTTGTCAAAATCCAGGATTGCCGCGCCGGCGCCGGTTGTTTCCAATAAATGCATCGTTTCGTCGGATCTTCCAAATATCATAGGCTGGCTGAGGCCCCTATCAGCGGCTCGATCGACATACCAAATCGGCGCCTCGGCAGGCTCCGCCGCGACCGCAATACTGCTAAATAGGCAAAACGCGCACAGCGCTCGGAGGGGCGGAGCGTTCAGCATCGGTCCTGAACCTAGCACTCGCGCCGCGGCGTTGCAACCGTTCTCGATCATGCCGCAATCGATATTCCAATACTGGAATCGACGCCGCTATCACCGTGGTTATCTTATGGTGTAAGCGCTTGACATTCGGCGCCGCAGTCGGATAGCCTTGCATCCGATAAAGACGATCGCGGGTCATACAGGGACCGGTCAGCACGGGGCGCCGGTAATCTGACCCGCCAACTGAAATAACAGCAGGGACGCAAGGTCCTGTGGACAAGGAAAAAGGGGTAACCAATATGCGCCAAGCCGCGCGAAGTTCTGTAACCGCAGCCATGTTTGTTTTGATCTGCGCCGCGCCGATGTGGGCGCAGCGCGATATGGGTACGATGCTGGGGTCGGTGACGGATCCGACCGGCGCCGCCATTCCTGGAGCCACGGTGACGATCATCGAGACCGCCACCGGAGTTCGCACCACCGTTGAGACCAACGCCTCCGGCAACTACATCCGCCCGCTACTTAAGCCGGGCGGTTACGCGGTGAGCGTCGAGGCTCCCGGCTTTAAGACCTCCGTACAAGAGGGCCTGGTACTTCAATCCTCCAGCCGCGTGCAAGCCAACTTCACCATGGAGCTCGGCGACGTGACCGAGACCATTGAGGTGTCAGCACTCGCCCCGCAGTTGCAGACGTCCTCCACCCAGATGGGCGGGACGCTCGAAAACCGCCAGACCTCCGAGCTTCCGCTCGGCGGCCAGCGCCGCTTCGCTTTCCTGGCGCGGCAGGTGCCCGCCGTGGTGCCGGCTGAGCCCGGCGCGCGTGATGCGGCCGGCGGCGGCTTCTCCGCCAACGGCGTGCGCTCGAACGGCCAGAACAACTTCCTGCTCAACGGCGTGGACAACAACGTCAACGTCATTGACTTCATCAACCAGACCGCCTACGTGGTCGGCCCGTCGGTGGAAGCCATCGGCGAGATGCAGATTATGACCAACGGCTACAACGCCGAGTACGGCCGTGCGGCCGGCGGCGTGGTGAACGTGACGATCAAGTCCGGCACCAATGAGCTCCACGGCACGCTGTTCCAGTTCCACCAGAACAGCGCCGCCAACGCCAACCAGTGGGAAGCCAATCGCGCGGGCCGCGACAAGGCGAACTTCATCCAGAATCAGTTCGGCGCGGCCATCGGCGGCCCCATCGTCAAGAACCGCACGTTCTGGTTCGCCAACTACCAGGGCACGAAAATTCGCGATGGCTCCCTGAACTCGACACTGACCATTCCAACCGCCGCGATGCGAAACGGCGACTACTCGCGGTTGCTCTCCGGCCGCACTCTGGGAACCGACGCCGCCGGTCAGACCGTGATGGAAGGCGCGATCTATGACGCGCAGTCGCAGCGGAACATCGGCTCGGCCTTCAACGTACGCGATCCATTCCCGAACAACATGATCCCGTCCACGCGCTTCGACCCGACGGCCAAGCGGATGATGGACCTGTATCCGGCCGAGAACCAGAACGTCGTCGGAGCGGGAGTACGTCCTGGATCCAACTTTTTCGTCCAGCGGCCGTCTTCGGTCGATGTGGATCAAGGCGACGCCCGCTTCGACCACAGGATCTCCGACAGCGATTCGATCTTCGGCTCGATCAGTTGGATGGAGGAGCGCAAGTTCCAGACCCCTCCGCTGGGTACTCTCGACGCGGGCGGATTCCTGGGCGAGCGCGAAAAAAACCAAGCTCGCAACGTGATGATGAGCTACACTCGCGTGTGGAGTCCGACTGTGATCACGGAGACGCGCGCCGCGCTGAGCCGCTTGATCACCACCCGCACACAGGCCAATCCCGATGTGGACATGTTCTCGGAGCTCGGAATCGGCGGCTTGAATCCGTTCACCGTCAACAATGGCGGCTTGCCGAACATTACGATCAACAACTATTCCGCCATCGGAGGCTCCAATTGGCTGCCGACCCAGGAGTTCAACAACGTTCTCAATTTCATCCAGAACACCTCCTGGAACAAGGGCTCGCACGCCTTCAAGTTCGGCGCCGAGTACCGCCAGATCCGGTTCCCGTTCTTCCAGGTGCCGTCGGCTCGCGGCGCGTTCGTCTTCACGCAAAACCTGAGCAACCAGCCCGGCTTCGGCTTCACCGGCGACGGCTCGGCCAGCTTCCTGCAAGGATTGGCAGGACAGGGCACCCGCATCACCACCTCGAACTTCGTCTCGTCGTTCCGCGACGCTTGGTCCTTTTACGGACAGGACGACTGGAAGGTCAGCCGCAAGCTGACGCTGACCCTGGGACTTCGCTACGAGCTCACTTCGCCCATCGGCGAAGAGCAGGGACGGCAGTCCAACATGGACGTGCACAGCTTCGCAACTCCGACGTTGGTGATCCCGCGCGGCAAGGATCAGGATGCGCCGCTGCCCCCTAACTTCGCCACACAGTTCCCCAACGTGGACGTGCAGCGCGGTCAGGCCAGCAAGTTCCTGCATCAATGGGATCGGATGAACTTCGCTCCCCGTGTTGGTTTTGCGTACCAACTTGACAAAAAGACGGTAACGCGCGCGGCCTACGGCATGTTCTACGGCGCGGAGGAAAACGAGGGCGGCGGCCCGAACCGCGGTCAGAACCCGCCGTTCAACACCGAGGTGCAATTCAACCCACAGCGGGCCACGGACCTGAACCCGTTTGTCACCAGCTTGTCGAACGGCTTCCCCGTCAACGCGTTCTCACTTCCCGCCAACATCAGCTTCCGAGCCTCGTACCCGTTCCGGCGGTGGCCGCTGGTTCACAAGTGGAACTACAACATCCAGCGAGACCTGGGCTCCAACACGGTGCTCGAGCTCGGTTACATCGGCTCCAAGGGCCAGCACCTGACGGTGAACTGGAACCCCAACCGCCCGATCAACGACCCCGACCCGAATGCCCCGCAAGGACCACGTCGGCTATTCCAAGCGCTGGGGAACAACAATCTCAGCGAAACCAGCAACATGGGAATCTCGCGCTACCACGCCTTTACCGCGAAGCTCGAAAAGCGCTTCTCGGGCGGCTTGCAGTACCTGACCTCCTACACCTGGGGCCACGCCCTGACCGACGTGGGCACGACCCTGGCCGGCGGCCCGGGCCTGCGCACCAACGACATCTCACGGGAGTACTCACACGCGAACTTCGACATCCGTCACCGGTTCACGACGAGCTTCCTCTATGAGCTGCCGTTCAAGTTCGAGAACAACGCGTTGAACCGGGTTGCCGGAGGCTGGCAGGCGAACGGCATCGTCACGCTCCAGTCGGGCAACTACTTCAACATCATCAGCAACCAGGGCGCCTGCGCCTGCGGCACGATCCGTCCTGATTTGGTTGCCGGCCGGGACCCGAACGATGCGCCTTCGGGCGGTCGCACGCCCGCGCAGTTCTTCGATACCGGCGCGGTGACTAGGCCTGCGCCAGGCACTTTCGGCACCTTGGGCAACTTCTCGAACATCGGACCTCCCATCTACAACTGGGACTTCTCGCTGTTCAAGGACATCCCGATCACGGAGCGCTACAAGCTCCAGTTCCGCGCCGAGACGTTCAACATGTGGAACTCGCCGCAGTTCACCAACCCCGGCTCCACGCAAGGCGCCGGCGACTTCGGCGTCATCAACAACACCCGCGCCCGCACGGCGCGTAACTGGCAGTTCGCTCTGCGCTTCATGTTCTAAAGCGCACGGCGCGAACCGCCATGCAGGCCGCGGCGCCGCCCGCTCCGAGATGTTTCGGGGCGGGCGGTCGCCGGGCCAAAAGCCATCCACGCGCCGCCCGGCCGCGATTTGGCAATCGAACTTTCTTTCCGCCACAATGCACAGTGATGACCGCGCTCCACGGCAGCATCGGGGTCCTGTTGGCGGTGGCGGCCTCCGTCGCATTCGCCCAAACCACTTCAGAGGACTTTCTCCGGGAGGGGTTGAACCATCTGGCGGCTGATCGGCCGGAAGCTGCGCTGGAGTCGATCTCCCAGGCTGCCGCGATCGCCCCCAGGGACGGCCGCGTCCGGCTGGCGCTGGCGGAGGTTTACCGCAGTCTCGACCGCGACGCGGAAGCCGAGGAACATCTGACCGCGGTCGGCGAGATCGCTCAGCGTGAGCCTTTCCTGCTGCGGGGCCTGTCCGTGTACTACGAAAAAGGCGGCGAGCCGAGCCAAGCAGCCTTCTGGGAAGGGCGCTACGCGCAGCTTTTTCCCAACCACATCTCCGCATTCGGCCGCGCCGCGGCCCTGCACTTGGCGGCGGGCGATACGCGAGCCGCCATCGAGTTCGCCAAGAGCGGGCTGGAGCGCGAGCAGCGCGCCGATCTCTACGACCTGCTGGGCAAGGCCTACGCCGAGGCCGGCCAGGATGAGGCAGCCGAGGAGGCGTTCCGCGAAACAATTCGACTGGAGCCCTACGACGAGGAGTACCGCTACAACCTGGGCTACCTGCACCTGCGGGCGCAGCGCTTCGAGCAAGCGCTGGCCGCGTTTGACGAAGGCCTGAAGGTGTTCGACAAGAGCCCGCGCATCGAGCTCGGCCGGGCGACGGCATACTATGGCCTGCGGCGGTTCGACGAGGCGCTGGACTGCACGCTGAAGGCCGCGGAGCTGGCGCCGGGAGCGCCGCAGCCGCACTATTTCCTGTCTCGGATGCTGGAGCACGCCGGGGACCGCATGGAGGAGATTGTCGCCCGGCAGAAGTCCTTCGCCGAGGCCAACCCGAATGTCTATCTCGGCCACTTCGTCCACGCTCAGGCCTGGTTGCGGAGCCTGCCGCCCGGCGGAGACAAAGGCGTGGAGAAGCAGGCCGAAGCGCTGCTGCGGCGCTCCATTGCGCTGCGCGGCGATTTCGGGGAAGCCCACTTCGAGCTCGGCGAGCTGCTGGCCCGACAGCGCCGCTACGAAGCCGCCGAGACGGCTCTCAAACGGGCCGTCGAGCTGAACCCCGACGCATCCAAGCCGCGCTACCGGCTGGCGCGCGTCTATGACCGGCTGGGCAAAACCGAGCTAGCCGCCGCCGAACGCAAGCGCCACGCGGAGCTGACCGAGGAAGAACGCAGGAAGCTGGGCGACATGGGCGCCCTGGATAATGCCCTCGGAGGCTCGCTGTGAAAAAGAAGAACCCGTTGCAAGACAGTAATCCGCGCCTGACTCGACGCGAGCTTGGCGTGACGCTCGCCGGCGCCGGCGCGGTCGCCGGACTACGGGCCGACGACCGCACGCCGATCCTGATGCCGTCGGATGCACCCAACGCCGCCGGGTTCCGGATCATGTGGTACAACCCTGGTCCGCCAATCGACAAGGCCGGCTATCGTTTGATGGTGGACGGACTGGTGGAGCAGCCCCGGCGGCTGGCGATTGACCGCCTGCAATCCTACGAGCAGATCGAACAGTCCTCGCGGATGAAGTGCGTGCAGTGCTGGTCCTCGCGCGCCACCTGGGGAGGTTTCCGATTCATGGAGTTTTTGCGCGACGTCAAGCCTCTGCCCGAGGCGAAGGCGATCCGCATTGATTGTCACGACAAGTGGTACGAGTACATGTCCCTGGAGGAGATGGCGAACCCGCGCGTGCTACTGGCTCTGCGCATGAATGGCGAGCCGCTCACCGACGAACATGGAGCGCCCTTGCGGCTGATTGATCCGTCGAAATACGGCTACAAATCGGCCAAGCTCATCACAAAAATCACGTTCGTCAGCGAAGGTAAGGGCTCGATGGCGTGCGACATCGGCCCCTACTATTCGCCCGACGGGACCATCCTGCCGGGCTATGACCATCCGCTCGATCTGGGTACGAATGTGCGCCGGAAGATCGCGGGCGGGGAGATTACCGAGTACTAGATGTCCGTGCTGACCAGGAAGCAGTTTTTGCGGCTGGCGGGGTTGGCGATCGCCGACCGCGTGGCGCCGCAACGCCTGCTCGCGCGCCCCTCCGAGCCCGCCGTCGCCGACCGCAAGCTCATCCTGGTAACCTTCGGCGGCGGCGTGCGCTACTCGGAGACGTTTTCTCCGGAAGGGCTCCACAATATCCCCCGGTTGCGCAACCTTCAACCGCACGGGATGTTTTTCAAGACCTGCATCAACGCCGGGGTGCTGTCGCACTACAACTCCACGTCCTCGATCGTGACTGGCAATTGGCAGCGGGTCGACGATTTCGGCTTCAGCCGGGCCAGCACGCCGACGCTGTTTGAGCGTTATCGCAAGCTGAGCGGCGCGCCGGCGACGGACGTTTGGGCGATCTGCACCAACAAGAGCTTCGCCTCGATGGGCGCCGGCCGCGACCGCGATTTCGGCGAGGAGTTTGGCGCCAACGTGGTGCTGCCCAAGCAGTTGCTGATCGAGGCGGTCGAGGGGGTCATCCGGCGCGACCTGGATGCGGGCGTCGCCAGCCGCAAGAACGTGCTAGGGCAGCTTGAATCGATCCTCAACGCGGGCTACGAAGGCATCGGCTGGACGATTTTCCGCGGCCAGCGCGAGCTCGATAAGAAGATCAAGGACACGCTGATCCGCAGCTTAGTGGAATACATCTACGGCCCCGAAGCTCCGAGCTCCGGCGACGAGCTGACGCTGTTCATCACGCGCGAGATCATGCGCGAATTCGCCCCGCGCGTCCTGCTGGTGAATTTCTGGGACATGGACGTGGCGCATTGGGGCGCTTATTCTCTCTACCTGCAAGCCATCACCAAGACCGACCGGCTGGTGGGCATGATGTGGGACGCCGTCCAGGAAGAGCCTGCCTACCGCGACAAGACCACCATGCTGGTGCTGCCCGAGCTGGGCCGCGACGGCGATCTCAACACGGCCAACGGCTTTTTGAACCACCGCTCCGGCGACGCCTCGTGCCGTAATGTCTGGATGCTGGCGCTGGGCGCGGGCGTCTCCAAGGGCGAAACCGACCGGCCGATCGCGCACGTGGACGTAGCGGCCACGGCGGCCGGCATTTTGGGCTACAAGAACGGCGAGATGGCGGGCCGCGCGATCCCGGAGCTGCTGTAGAGGCCGCGATGGCTAAGCTGAGCGCCAGTTTGCAGGCCCTCATCGACGACGGGCTCTTTGAGCGCCTGCCAGCGACGTTCGCCACCTATTCCTTTGACCGCATCAAGGATTGGGACAAGCTTTTCCCCCACGAAAAGGAGTATTTTGAGCGCCTTTTCGGGCTGCTCGCGCGCTCGGAGCCGGCGGCCGTGGAGCGGGTATTCGGGCCGCTGCGCGCGGTTGAGCAGAAGATGGGAGTGGACGGCTCGCGCTTCGATCGCAAAAAATTCACGCTCGGGCATGTGGACTTTTTGCACCGCAGCCGCCACATGCCGGAGTGGCGCGACGCCATCGTCCAGATTTTCGCCGAGATTGACCCGCTGCTCGACGCCGAAACCGCGCGAGCGGGGCGTCCGCGGCTGAGCATCGTGGTGTCGCCGTCCGAGCTGCCGATGGGGCCGGACCGCATGTGGATGCGGCTCCAGGACAAGGGCGAGCTGGTCGAGCTCGAGCTGGCCGACGAGGACTTTGGGCCGGATTATCTGGCCAAGATTTTCACCGGCGCCGCCCGTTCCGAGGGCAAGCCGGCGCTTTTTGACATGGTTGGCCAATCGGCGGACGATCCCTACGACGCCTGGGTGATCGAGGCAGGCGACTCGATGCACCGGCTGGCGCAGAGCGTCGGCCAGTGGACGGGCTTGAGCTTTTCGCGGCTGGAGGAGCTGCGCGGCATCCTCTCCGAGCAGGTCAACGAGATGGTGACCCAGGAGAGGATTCCAGGGCCCCGACAGCTTGGCGAGCGGTTGCAGAAAATGAACCCGGGAGCGCTGGGACGAGCCGCCGGCCGCGACCCCGTGCTGCGCGACTTTCTGCAATCCGTGCTGCTCAACGGCAACGGCACGCTACTGGTCAACAATACCTTCGTGGAGTGGACGGCGATGCAAGCGATCCGCCGCGCAAGGCCGACGCTGCTGTGCTCCGGGTTCGGCATCCGCAATAAGGTTAAACCCTTCTCCAGCATGCTGATCTACGCCGACCAGGACGCCACGAACCCAATCCCCACCCAGGCCGACATGCTGGGCAGCTACGTGGACCTGGAGATTTTCTACCAATACATCTGGCAGGAGCACGAGAAGTACGCCGAATATCGGCTCAACACCGGCTATCTATTCCTGGCCGAGGGCATGGACGCCATGCTGGCGATCGGCCCCGTTGACTTTCCGTTCCTGCTCGATACCCGGCCCCGCCGCTTGGAAGAGGTTTTCGAGGAGGCGCGCCTATGGCTGGGCGTGTGAACGGCTCAGGCCTGTCGCGCAGAGCGGCGCTGGGAGCGCTGGCCGGGGCCGGGTTGACGGCGACGGCGCCGAGCTTTGCGGCGCCCGCTCCGACGGCGCCGCGCTTGCCGTTTCCGGTACGGCTCAAGGAGCAGCCGGCTTATGAGCGGCTGCGGGAGCTGATCGAGCCCGGCTCGGACGCCTTCGCCTGCGAGGCGCGGGCGGTGGAATTCCAGGCTCTGTTGCAGCGCTTCGGCGAGACCGGCGAAATGCCCCTGGCGCCTGGGTTTCGCGGCCGCGGCCCGTTCCCGGCCGGGGTTGCGGAGCTTTCGCCCGAAGCCTCGGCGGCGCGGTTTTCCAACGACGAGCTCGACGCCGCACAGTTTCGCGCAGAGGCGGCGCGTTGGCTGGAATCGTTGGGTCCGCGGCCCAGTATCCGCTGGTTCCCTTTGGAGGAGGACAAGGTCCGCTATGAGGCCCTTGCCGCCGACGGCCGCTACATCGTGGGCGAGTGGCGCGTCGAGTCGGCCGACGGGCTGGTGAGCCGGCTGGAGCCTCTGAACGAAACCACGGCCCGCCGGACGCCCGCTTCCCAGCGTTTTGAGCCCGCCAACCGGCTGCTGTTCGACCCCGACGACCTCGCCACACAGCAGCTTGCCGTCGGCGTGCCGGAGTGGCGGCGACGGCTCGACCCGGCCTGCGGCATCGACATCCATGGCCAGAACGGCATCGCCGTGGGCGACATCGACGGTTCGGGTTGGGACGCGATCTACGTCTGCCAGCCCGGCGGCTTGCCGAACCGGCTGCTGGTCCGCGACAAGGACGGTGTTTACCGCGACCGCGCGAAAGAGGCTGGCGTAGACCTGCTCGACTCCACTTCCTCGGCTCTGTTTGTTGATTTGGAGAACGCGGGCCGCCAGGACCTGGTGGCGCTGACCACGGCGACCCCGCTGCTTTTTCGCAATCGGGGCGCGGGACGCTTTGAGCTGGTCGAGGACGCCTTCGAGTTCAGCGACCCGCCGCGCGGCAGCTTCACCAGTCTTGCCGCGGCGGATTACGACGGCGACGGTTTCCTCGATCTCTACCTGTGCACCTACATCTACTACCAGAGCGAGGACCAGTACAGCTACCCTTCGCCGTACCACGACTCCCGCAACGGCCCGCCGAACTATCTGTTTCGCAACCGGCTGGCTGAAAACGGGCGCTTTGAGGACGTGACGGCGCAGGTCGGCCTGGACCAGAACAACGATCGCTACAGCTTCGCGGCGGCGTGGTGCGACTACGACTTCGACGGCCGCCCGGAGCTGTATGTGGCGAACGATTTCGGCCGTAACAATTTGTATCACTTCGACGGCAAGCGCTTCCGTGATATCGCCGCCAAAGCCGGCGTGGAAGACCTGGGCCCCGGCATGAGCGCCGCTTGGTTCGACGCCCACGGCCACGGCCGGCCCGACCTCTACGTCACCAACATGTGGACGCCTTCCGGCCGCCGCGTGACGCACGATCCCGCCTTCGCCCCGGTCGCCCAACACGGTCTCCAGGACGCCTACCACCGCCACACCAAGGGCAACACACTCTACCGCAACCTCGGCGACGGCCGTTTTGAGGAGACCGGCGAGGCCGAGATGGGCCGCTGGTCGTGGTCGGGCGACGGCGTGGATTTCGACCTGGACGGCAAACCGGAAATTCTGGTGATGGCCGGCATGATCACCGAGCCGGACGATTCCAAGCCCGACCTGATGAGCTTCTTCTGGCGGCGGACCGTGGCCCTGACCGCCGTGGACGACGCCGCGTCCCCCAAGTACGAAGAGGGCTGGGACGCGGTCAACCAGTACATCCGCGAGGGCTATTCGTGGAACGGCCGCGAGCCTAACGTGCTGCACAAGCGTTGCGGCAACCGCTGGGTCGATTTTTCCGGGTTGGCCGGTCTGGGAGCGATGGATTCGCGGGCCTTTGCTGCGATCGACCTGGATGGCGACGGCCGTCTCGACCTGCTGCTAAAAAACCGCCTGGGGCCGCAGTTGACGGCTTGGCTCAACCGTCCCCCCGCCGCGCACGGTTCGATCGTGCTGGAGCTCGAAGGCAAGAAATCCAACCGAGACGCCGTCGGCGCCTGGGTGACGGTGGAGTCCGCCAACGGCGTCACGGGAGCGGGGGTAAACGCGGGGTCGGGCTATCTGAGCCAGCACACGAAGCGCCTGCACATCGGCCTGGGCGCGGCGACCACGGCCAAGGCGACCGTCCACTGGCCGGCCGGCGGCGAAGAGGTCCTGCCCGAGCTTCGCAGCGGCCGCCGCTACACCGTTCGCGAAGGCGAAGGCGTGGTCGCCGAGGCTCCGCTGGAGCGGCCGGATCGCGTTGCCTTGCGCGACATGGGGGCGGTCTCGCCAAAACCGGAACCGTCCGACGTGTGGCTGCTGGAGCCGCTGCCGCTGCCCGAGCGACGGCCCGGCCCCGGCTTCCTGGTCCTGGCCGACGGCCCCGCGGATTCGGCTCAAGCGGGCGTCACTTGGCTCGACCTGAGCCGCGACCCCGAGCGCGCCGCTTGGTACGCCCTGTTCCAGCGCTACCTGTTGGACTACAGAGGGCCGCTAGAGCTGCCGACGGCCTACCTGCTCGACGAGCGCTCGCGGGTCCACAAGCTCTACCGACGCCTGCCCGACGAGGCAGATCGGCGCGTCGACCTACGCGTGTTGCAAGAGGCCGACCGCTCCTCGCTGGCGCTTCCCTACCCCGGCTTGGCGCACGCCACGACCTCGCGTAACCCATTTCGGCATGGGGCGGCGCTCTACCAGGCCGGCTATACCGACCAAGCCCTGCCGTACTTCGAGGCGACGCTGTCAGCCGCGCCCGACAACTTCAAAGCTCTCCTGGCAAGCGGGCAGATCCATCTGGACGCGGGCCGCTTGGTAACGGCCGCCGAGCGGTTGGAAACAGCCGCCAAGCTCAAGCCGGAGTCGCCGGAAGCCTGGAATAATTTGGGCGGCCTGGCGATGGCCCGCAACGACCCGCAACAGGCGGTGCGGCACTACCAAAAAGCGTTGGATCTTCGTCCGGACGCGCCGTACGCCCTGCAAAACGCGGCCCAAGCTTACGAGGATTTGGGGAACTCGGACGAAGCCGAAGGGCTATTGCGGCGGGCGCTGGAGCTCAATCCGCAGGACTCCGACACCGCCAATCGGCTGGGCCTGCTGGTGGCCAAGCAGGGACGGCTGCCCGACGCCAAAACGCTGTTCGAGCAGGCCATCGCGGCCCGCCGCGACAACGCCTCCGCGCTCAACAATTTGGCGATCGTGTACCTCCAGCTCAACCAGCCCAACGACGCCGAAGCCGCGCTGCGCTTCGCCATCCGAGCCGCGCCGGGGTCCGAGGAAGCGTACCTGAACCTCGCCCGCGTGTACATTCAAGGCGGAGACCGGCCCCGGGCGCTGGGCGTGATAGAGCAATTGCTCGCCGAATCCCCCGACAGCGCGGCCGGACGCCGGGCGATGGAGGAGCTCACCCGATGACGCTGCGTACGGTGTTGTTGCTGGCCCTGGTCGTCCCGGCGCTCGGCACGGATGCGACGCTGGAGCGGATTGAAGCTTCCGGGCGGGTGCTGCTGATCGGCGCCGACCCCTCCGAGCGGCTGCGCCCGGACGCCCGGCTGGCGCCAGGCGACGCGCCGCTGCTGCGTTTTCGCTATTTGGATGGCAAGCGGCGACATCGGTTCGGCGATTTGGATCTGGTGATGGACGATGCGGGACATTAGCATCCGGGCAAAAGGCTATGGAAGGTCGGTTTTCGGGCCTCGGCGGGGGGTGGGCGGCCTTCCGGCCGCCCCTACGCTTCAACTTGCCCTGCTGGCGGCGCTATTCGTGTGGCCTGCCGCCGCCCAGCTTGCCGACGGGCTCGCCGCATTCGAACGCGGCGATTACTCAGTCGCGGAAAAACTCCTCGCCGGGCTCGACGATCCCCAGGCTCGAGCCTTCCTAGCGCTCTCCCAAGCCGGCGCGGGCCACTGCGGCGAAGCCGAGGCCGCTTTGCGCCAAAGCTTTGAATCCTCCCGCGACCCGCGCCTCCGACGGCTCACCGGGCTGGGGCTGACGCGCTGTCTGATCGCCGCCGAGCGCTGGCTCGACGCCGCCAGTCCCCTAGCCACGCTCGAAGCCGCTTTTCCCGACAACGCCGACGTGCTCTACGAGTCCGCCCGCCTGCACCTAAAAGCCTGGAACGGCGCCGTGGAGCGGATGTTCGAGCGCGCTCCGGCGTCGTTCCGGGTGAACCAGCTTTCAGCCGAAATCTTTGAGATCCAGGGACGTTTTGACGAAGCGATCGCTGAGTATCGCAAGGCGATCGAAAAAAGCCCCCAGACCCTCAACCTGCACTACCGCCTGGGACGCGCCCTGCTGCTGCGCTCGCACGAGGCGGCGGCCCTGGACGAGGCCCGTCGTGCGTTTGAAGCCGAGCTCGGGCTCAATCCCTACGACGCCGTGGCCGAGTATCAGATCGCGCAGATCCTGGAGGCTCGCCAAGACTCCGCGGGCGCGGCCAAACGCCTAGAGCGGGCCATCGAGATCAACCCTGATTTCGCCGAAGCCCTGATCGCCCTGGCCCGCTACCGCACTCGCCAAAACGAATCCGCCGAGGCCGCCCGCCTGCTGGAGCGCGCCGTCGAGCTCCAACCCCAGAGCGAAGGCGCTTGGTACGCGCTGATGACCGCCTACCGCAACGCCGGACGCCGCGAGGACGCAGTGCGCGCCAAGCAGCGGCTGGACGAGCTTCAGCAATCGCCCGAAGGCGAGTTCGCCGACTTCCTGCGCCGTATCGGGGAGCCGGCCGCGCCGTGAAGGCGCTCCTACTGGCGCTGCTGGCCGCCCCGGCCGCCTGGGCCGCCGAGCCGCATTTCGTCAACCAAGCCGAGGCCGCCGGGCTGACCCACGTTTTCCCCAACGGCGGCGACGACTCGAGGACCTGGATCCTGGAGACCACCGGCAGCGGCGCCGCTTGGATCGACTACGACGACGACGGCCTGCTCGACGCGCTGGTTGTCTCCGGCGAAGGCGGCCTGACGCGGCTGTATCGGCAGGTTAAGCCGCTGCGGTTTGAAGACGTCACCGCAACCGCGCTCCCGAAGCTGGAGGGCTGGGGCCAAGGCGTCTGCGCCGGCGACTATGACAACGACGGCTGGACCGACCTGGTCGTCACCTATTGGGGCGGCCCACGCCTGCTGCGCAACCGCGAGGGCAAGGGCTTTGAAGATCGCACCGAGGCCGCCGGGCTGGTCCAACAGCGGACCCGCTACAACACCGGCTGCGCCTTCCTCGACGCCGACGGCGACGGCGACCTGGACCTGTTCGTGGCCAACTACCTGAAATTCGATTTCGAGACCACGCCCAAGCCCGGCGACAACCCCTATTGCTACTACCGCAACCTGCCCACGGCGTGCGGCCCGCGCGGGCTGCCGTTTGACCGCAATCTGCTCTACCGCAACGACGACGGCGTGTTCGTGGACGTGTCGGAGGCGTCCGGCGTGGCCGCGCCCGACCGCAATTATGCTCTCGGCGTGGTAACCGGCGACTTTAACGGCGACGGTTGGACGGACATCTACGTCGCCTGCGACCGCACGCCCTCGCTGCTCTACATCAACCAGCAGGACGGGACCTTCCAGGATGAGGCGCTGCTGCGCGGCGCCGCCTTGGATGAGAACGGCCAAGCGCTCTCAGGCATGGGCGTGGCGGCGGCGGATTTTGACGGCGACGGCTTCTCCGACATTTTTCGCACGAATTTTTCCGACGAGCGCTCGACCCTCTACCGCAATCGGGGCGAAGGCGACTTCGACGAAGTAACGGCTCAAGCTGGGATGGGCTTGAACACGCGCTATGTCGGCTGGGGCGTTGGATTTCTGGACCTTGACAACGACGGCTGGAAGGATGTGCTGCTGGTCAACGGCCACGTCTTCCCTGAAGTGGAACGGCTGACCGGAGACCTGCGTTATCGCGAGCGGGCGATCCTTTACCAGGGCTTGGGAGACGGGACCTTCGCCGACATCTCCGAGTCCGCGGGCCCGGCGATTCTGGAGCTCCACGCGGCCCGCGGCGCCGCCTTTGCGGACGCCGACGGCGACGGCCGCGTCGAGATTCTGGTGAACAACCAGAACGAGCCGCCGTCGTTGTTCGTGAACCAGGCGGAGCCCGCGGGCCGCTGGGTCATCCTGAAGCTGGAGGGGACAACGTCCAACCGCAGCGCGATCGGCGCTAAAGTGCGGGTGACGGCCGGCGGGCGCACGCAGGCGGACGAGGTGCGCGGCGGCGGGAGCTACCTTTCCCAGAATGATCTCCGCTTGCATTTTGGGCTGGCGGAGGCGGAGACGGCCGACGTAGAGATACACTGGCCGAGCGGGACGCGGCAAACGATCAAGGGCTTGGCGGCCGATCGCGTCCACCGCGTGAAGGAGCCGTAGTGACTGTGTCGGGAAGTCAAGGAAAAAAAGAGCAGCTCGTCAGGGAGC
>CAYOPA010000016.1:22722-25821 GCA_964405625.1 uncultured Bryobacterales bacterium | reverse complement strand
CGCGCATCGGTCGCTCGGCGCAAAGTTGCCGTCGATGCGCTGGAACAAACGCTCCCCGTTATGTAGCGATTCAATTGGAGCATTTTGGAGCAGGCCTTGAAGCAGCCAACCCCTAAGTTGTTGAAAACATGGAGCGGGAGACGGGGATCGAACCCGCGACATTCAGCTTGGGAAGCTGACGTTCTACCACTGAACTACTCCCGCTCGGAGCGCGGCCACACTGGATTCTATCACAGCGAGGCCGCGCCGCCGGGGGTTACTGGTCCTTCTTCACCGACTCGTCGCTGGACTTGTCGTCGTCCGAGCTGAAGACGCCGGAAATCGCTTTGCCCGTCTTCTTGCCGGCCTTGGCGGTTTCCTTGCCGGCTTTCTTGCCGGCCTTGGCCGTGGCCTTGCCCGCGGTCGTGGCGCCGCGGCTGGTGTGCTCAACGGCCGCTCCGACGCCTTCGCCGGTGCCGTCCAGGCCCTTCTCAACGCCCTTTGCCGGCCTTTCGCATGCCGGTCTCGGCACCGTCGCCAGCCTTCTTCATCGACTGCTTCGTCGCCTTGCCTGCCTTCTCGTGCCCGTCCGCCTTGTTCTTGTCCTTGGCGAAGCCGCCCGCCGCAAACACGGCCAAGCTCAGCGCCAGAATAATCGTTGTTTTGATCCGCATTCAGTTGTCCTCTCGGGTTTCTGTTCCACTCACTCACCGCTTAAAACGTCCGGCCCCGGCCAAACCGGTACAGCGGATGCGGAATTCCAGAAGCCGTGAGCAGGGACGGCTACCCGACCAGCTCAAGGCCGCTGAAGAAGAAAGCCGTCTCCATGGCGGCGTTCTCGGCGGAATCCGAGCCGTGGGTGGCGTTGCGGCCGATGTCCGTGCCGTAGAGCTTGCGGATCGAGCCCTCGGCGGCTTCGGCCGGGTTGGTGGCGCCCATCACGTCGCGCCACTTCTTCACCGCGCCTTCGGCTTCCAGCGAGGCGGCCACGATCGGGCCTTCGGTCATGAACTCCACGAGCTCGCCAAAAAAGCCGCGCGCCTTGTGGACCTCGTAGAACTTCTCGGCCTGCGCCTGACTCAGGTGCAGCTTCTTCATGCCGACGATCTTGAAGCCGGCTTTTTCCACGTGCGCCAGGATCGCGCCCGCGTTGCCCGCCGCTACTGCGTCGGGCTTGATCATCATGAGTGTGCGTGTCATAGTTTGCGTTCTATTCTACCAGTAATCAAGCGCAGCCCGTAGACATCTGCGGGGTGGAAGGAGTATCCACACCACGAACGCGAACTACGACGCACAAATAACTCCAGGCTCTCCCCGTCCGTCGAGGAACGCAAGTGGTCTCAGGCAGGGGTTTCAAAAAAGTTCGAATGGTAATGCTGAGGACACTTCTTCGGTCCGTACGGTGAGATCGTTCCGGTGAGCCGAATACAAGCCTCAATTAGTGGCAGAATCGTCTCGTCAACCGCTTTTCCGTCGTGCGTGACCTCGTTACGCTTCCCAATCGCTTTCAGGGCATCCTCCACGTCATCTGTGCATGCGCCTACCAGTCCGGCGACTACCCTGATCACTGGCGTCCGGTGTTCCTGCAACAAATTCTTCCAGTGTTCGCGCTCGATGTTGTGTGAAACCAGGCGCTCTCCAATAGCCACTTCTAACGCCGAACAGGCCATAACTAAAGCTGCTTCCAAGGAGCCGCCATCCTTTAGCTCGTTGGCACGAGCCGCGAGGTCCGGAGCGACTCTCCAACGAGATGTTGGCAAAGGTGCCGTTATGCTGCGCCAGTCATCTTCCTTCAAGTACTGCTGGAAGAAGGGAGAATTGGGTTTTCGCAGCTGAACTTCGCGCTTATGAACCTCAGTGGTTGGGCAGAACGATTGAGGTGGATCGTCTGTGTCTGTCAGCTTCCAAGTCGTTCCCCAATCGGTCAAGTATGCGCCATAGCTGCATTTTCTGGAACCAAACTTGGCTGGAACATCAAGCCAATACTGGCCGAATCGACACCGCAACTCCGTGATGAAGTCACGGACACATCCATCAAGTAGGGCTTGCAGTCCCTTGACTACATTTTTGAGGGGCTTTACAACATCTTCGTCTTCTGGCGTTTCGTTAAGCGGGGCAACCTCATCTTCAGATAGTCGCAACGTGCAAGTGCCAAACAATGGTCCCGCGTCAAGAACGCCTTGATGGTGAAGCAGGGTACTCTGTACCTCTCGCTGTTCCGGGTGAAACGTTAAAAGGCCAGCCGCATCGTGAAGTCCGAATTGCTCAAACCAAACCCGCAGTTTAGTTGCAGGATCTAGCTCTATGGCGTCCTGTTCTCCATTCGGGAGCCACCGATGGAACAGCGGGCCGCAGGCCCCTGGTGCATTCTGTTCTACCGTCAGCGATCTCCGAAACCGAAACTGCACCAGACGTTCCATGCAACCACGCAACCAGCGCCTACGGTAAAGTACGGGCTACATCAAGCTTGCCAAAGTCGAAGCCATTTCGGCGGGCGACGGCGCCACTTTGATGCCTGCCGCCTCCAGCGCCGCCTTCTTGTCGGCCGCCGTGCCCTTGCCGCCGGAGATGATGGCGCCGGCGTGGCCCATGCGGCGTCCCGGAGGCGCCGTCGCTCCCGCGATGAACGAGGCGACCGGCTTGGTGACGTGCGCCTTGACGAACTCCGCCGCAGCCTCCTCGGCCGTGCCGCCAATCTCGCCGATCATCATGATCGCCTCGGTCTGCGGGTCGTCTTGGAACAGGCGCAACGCGTCCACAAAAGTGGTGCCGATGATCGGGTCGCCGCCAATGCCGATGCAGGTGGACTGGCCGATGCCCAGCCGGCTGAGCTGGCCGACCACCTCATAGGTCAACGTGCCCGAGCGCGAGACCACGCCGACATTACCCGGCTTGTGGATGTGGCCGGGCATGATGCCCATCTTGCACTTGCCGGGCGAGATCACGCCGGGGCAGTTGGGGCCGACCAGGCGCGTCTTGGCGGTCTTGAGCTTTTGGCCGACCACGACCATGTCGCGCGCCGGAATGCCTTCGGTGATGCAGATCGCCAGCGGCAGCTCGGCGTCAATCGCTTCCAGAATCGCGTCGCCGGTCCCGGTCAGCACCAGGCTCTCGTCGGGG
>CAYOPA010000016.1:17904-22712 GCA_964405625.1 uncultured Bryobacterales bacterium | reverse complement strand
CGGCACGAAGATCAACGACGCATTCGCTCCGGTCGCGTTGACCGCTTCTTCCAACGTGTTGAAAACAGGGACGCCCAGGATTTGCTGACCGCCCTTGCCGGGGGTCACGCCGGCGACGACCTTGGAGCCGTACGCCATGCACTGCTCGGCGTGGAACTGTCCGGCCCGGCCGAAGCCCTGGACCACAATGCGGGTGTTTTCGTCGACGAGAACGCTCATGAGTTATTGTCCCTTGGCCAGCGCGACGACGGCTTCGGCGGCTTCCTTCATATCCGGGGCGACGGTGAAATTCATGCCCGACTCTTCGAGCAGCTTGCGGCCCTCTTCGACCTTGGTGCCCTCCAGCCGCAGCACGATCGGCACGGCGATGTCGAGCTCCTTGGCGGCGGCGATGACGCCTTCCGCCAGAACGTCCACGCGCAGAATGCCGCCGAAAATATTAATCAGGATCGCCTTGACGTTGGGGTCGGAGAGGATGATCCGGAAACCGTTCTTGATCTGGTCGGCGTTGGCGCCGCCGCCCACGTCGAGGAAGTTGGCGGGCATGCCGCCGGCGTACTGGATGATGTCCATGGTGGCCATCGCCAGCCCGGCGCCGTTGACCATGCAACCGACGTTGCCGTCGAGCTTGATGTAGTTCAGGCCGTGGTCGATGGCGTCGGTCTCCAGCGGCTCCTCTTCTTCCAGGTCGCGCAGCTTGACGATATCGGCGTGACGGTACAGCGCGTTGTCATCCACGTCGAGCTTGGCGTCGAGCGCCACCGCCCGGCCGTCATCGGTGATCACAAACGGGTTGATCTCGATCAGGCCGGCGTCGAGCTCGTCATAAGCTTTCGCCAGGGCCTGCATCGCCGCGACGGCGCCCTTGAACGCCTCGCCCTCGATCTTGAGCTTGAAGGCGAGCCGCCGCGCCTGGTAGCCGGCCAGACCGACGCCGGGCTCGATGACTTCCCTCAAGATCAGGTCGGGATCACTGGCGGCGACCTCTTCAATCTCCATGCCGCCGGCGGTGGACGCCATCAAGACGGGTTTGCCGAGAGCGCGGTCGAGCGTGACACCGAGGTAGATTTCGCGCGCGATCGGCAACGTCTCTTCGACGAGCACACGCTTGACCAGGCGGCCTTCGGGGCCGGTCTGGTGCGTGATCAGCGTCATGCCGAGGATCTTCGAGGCCAGCTCGCGGGCTTCGTCGGGGCCGTCGCCGAGCTTGACGCCGCCGCCTTTGCCGCGACCTCCGGCGTGGATCTGCGCCTTGACGACCACCCGTCCACCGAGCTTTTCGGCGACGGCCTTGGCTTCGTCGGCGGTATAGGCGACTTCGCCGCGGGGCGTGGGCACGTTGTAGCGGCGCAACAGCTCCTTGGCTTGATACTCGTGTATTTTCATGGGGATCGGCAGTGACGCTACAATTGAGGCGAATCGTAGCCGGATCAACCACTATACGGGATCATTTCCGGGGAACGCAATTTCAATGACGGCAGTGGAAGCGGCGCTGCGCCAAGCGGTCGCCGGACAAAATCTGAGCGCGGCCGCGGCCGCCGCCGCGCTAGACGAAATTCTCGGCGGCGAGGTGGACCCGGCGCTCGTCGCGGGGCTGCTCACCGCGCTCGCCATCAAGGGCGAGACAGTGGACGAAGTCGTCGGGCTGGCGCGGGCCATGCGCGCCCACGCCGCTCCGGTGCGAGCCGCCACGGTCCTGCCGGAAGCGATGGTCGACACCTGCGGGACAGGCGGCGGGCGCGCCAAGGCGTTCAACATCTCCACGGCCGGCGCCTTCGTGGTTGCCGGCGCGGGCGTGCCGGTCGCCAAGCACGGCAATCGATCGATCACCAGCCGCTGCGGCTCCGCCGATGTGCTTGAAGAGCTGGGTGCGAACGTGCAGCTCACGGCGGCTCAAGCGGCGGAAGCAATCGACAAAGTCGGCATCGGCTTCCTGTTCGCGCCGCTGATCCACCCGGCGATGAAATCGGTGCAGCCGGTCCGCAAGGCGCTCAAGATCCGCACTGTTTTCAACATCTTGGGACCGCTGACCAACCCGGCGGGGGCCGGAGCGCAGGTGGTCGGCGTGGCCGACTCGCGGCTGCTGGAGTTGGTCGCCGAGGCCCTGCTACGGCTGGGCGTGAGACGCGCTTTCGTGGTCCACGGCGAAGATGGGCTCGACGAGGTCACCGTGACCGGGCCGACGCGGGTGGCGGAGGCCGCCAACGGAGAGGTCCGAATGTTTCACGTGAAACCTTCCGACTTTGGATTGCCCATCGGCGACGCGGCCGATTTGGCGGGCGGCGACCGCGCCGACAACGCCTTGATCGTGCGCCGGGTGCTGGAGGGCTCGCACGGGCCGGCGCGCGATGTCGTCTGCGCCAACGCGGCGATGGCCCTGACGGCGGTGGGCGCGACGGAAGATTTTCGGCACGGCGCGGAACTGGCGGCGCAGTCGATCGACCAGGGCGCGGCGCTGGCCAAGCTGGAGGCGTTCGTGGCGCTGACGCAATCTTACCGGGCGGAGTAGGAGGGCGGACGTTCGCGTCCCCCCCGCCCGTTTCCACCGTACCCGTCCGGCGGTTACCATGAGGTTTCCTCTGCAACGCGAATGGAAACTGATTTTCTGGTGATTGGGGCCGGGGTGGCGGGCCTGCGCGCGGCCATCGCCGCCTCCCAAGCCGGCAGCGTCCTCGTCCTCACCAAAGACCGCTTGAGCGAGTCTGCCTCCGAGTACGCCCAGGGCGGCATTGCCGTCGCGCTCAGCGATGACGACCAGGTCAGCCTCCACGAACAGGACACCATCCAGGCCGGCGCGGGTCTGTGTGACCCCGAAGCCGTGCGCATCCTCGTCGAGGAAGGGCCGCGCGAGATTCAGGAGCTGATCGCCTGGGGCGCGGAGTTTGACAAAGCCGGCGGACGCCTCGAATTCACACAGGAAGGCGCCCACAGCCGCCGCCGCATCTTGCACGCGCACGGCGACTCGACCGGCCGCGAGATCGCCCGCGCGCTGTTCCAGAAAGCGCGCACCATCCCCGCCATCCGCTTTCGAAGTTTCTCCGCGGTGGCCGATCTGGTGGAACGCGACGGCGAGATCCGCGGAGCGTTGGCCTGGGATGAAAAGGAGCGGCGGCTGATTCCGCTCGCCGCCCGCGCCGTGCTACTGGCCACCGGGGGACTGGGCTGCGCTTACTGGGAGACCACCAACCCCGACGTAGCCACCGGCGACGGGGTGGCGATGGCTTGGCGCGCCGGCGCGGAGGTCGCCGATATGGAAATGGTGCAGTTCCATCCCACGGCGCTGTTCTTGGACGGGGCGCCGCGGTTTCTGCTCTCCGAGGCGCTGCGCGGCGAGGGAGCCTACCTGCGCAACGCCAACGGCGAACGCTTCATGGAGCGCTACGACCCACGCGGCGAGCTCGCCCCCCGTGACATCGTCTCGCGGGCCATCGTCGCCGAATTGCATCGCGTCGAGACCGGGCCGGTCTATCTGGACCTGAGCCACCTGGAGCCCGGTTTCGCGGCCCGGCGGTTCCCGCGAATCTACCAAACCTGCCTGCACTTCGGCGTGGACCTGGACAAGCAGCCCGTGCCGGTCCATCCGGCGGCGCACTACGCCATGGGCGGCGTCTGGACCGACGGCTGGGGCCGCACCACCTTGCCTGGGCTTTATGGCGCCGGCGAGGTCACCTGCACCGGCGTCCACGGCGCCAACCGGCTGGCCAGCAACTCACTGCTGGAAGGCCTGGTCTTCGGCGCGCGCGCCGGGGAAGCGATGCGCGAGCGCGGCGGCGCGCCGATCCGCCCGATCGAGGCGCCGGCGACGGTCGAAGCGACGCCGCTGCCCGCCAACGCCGTATTTGAACTGCGGAGACTGGCTTGGCGGCGCGCCGGTATCGAGCGGTCGGAGGCCGGCCTGCAAGCCGGGCTCGACGAGCTCGACCGCATGTCGCAGCACTTCGGCGAGGGACTCACGCGCAACAGCCGGCAGGGCTTCGAGGCCGATAACCTCTACGCCGTGGTCTCCTTGATCGCACGTTCCGCGCTGGCGCGCCAGGAGAGCCGAGGGGCTCACTACCGTTCCGATTTTCCCGATCCGCGGCCCGAGCTCTGCAAGCATTCCAGGGTGCGCAAGGGTTCTTCGGTCGAGCTGGTCTGAGGCCGTGTCGTTGTTTTCACCACAGTTTCCCGAGAGCGCGCTGCCCGACCAGTTGCAGGGGCTGTTGTGCGGCGTCGCGCTGCATCGCGGTTTCGTGGACGCCGACTACCTGGCCGTGATGGCGGCCGCCGTGGACGAGCGGTGGTCAGTGGACGACATCGACACTCTGATGGGAGAGCTCGAAGCGGCCGAGCTGGCGTGGGATTACGGCTCCGGAGTTTTCGGCGTCGACGAGGAGCTCACCGGCCGCCTCCGGAAGCGCAAAATCTCTGCTGACGAGCGCGACGCCTGGGCCGAGCAGTTCGTGCTCGCCATGGCGGGGCTGGCCGGTTGGCTGGCGCCGCTGGAGTGGTCGGAGCAGCGCGTTCCCTACCAGATTCACCGGGCCAACCTGCATCAGGCCGTGGCGCACGCCCGCCGTCTGGGGATGGACGAGGAGCTCTCGACGCTGTTGCAAGTTTGCGCGGAGCTCGCCCGCGGCGCCGGGCTACTGGACGAGGCGGCCGAGCTCTACGACGAGCTCTTGGCCGGAGTCGAGGAGCGCGAAGAGCCCGAAGCCAAGGCCGCCGCCTGCCACCAGCGCGGGCTGGTCGCGCAGCAGCAGCGCAACTACGACGAGGCCGAACGTTGGTATCGCCGCGCGTTGGAGATCGAGGAGCGGCTGGGCGAC
>CAYOPA010000016.1:0-17894 GCA_964405625.1 uncultured Bryobacterales bacterium | reverse complement strand
CCGCCACGGCGCCGCCATGAGCGAGCACCAGCTCGCCCGTCTGGAGCAAGAGCGGGGCCGGCCTGACGAGGCTGAATCGCTCTTCCTGCGGGCCGTGACGGGGCTTGAAGAAGCCGGCGACGCCGAGCACGCCGCCATCGCCTGGCGCCAGCTCGGCCGTCTGGCTCAGGACCGTGGCGACCGCGCCCGAGCCAAGCGCCTGTACGAGCTCTCGCTGGAGCGCGCCGAAGACTGCGAAAGCCGCTGGGAGCAGGCCAACACGCTGCACCAGCTCGGCGTGTTGGCGCAGCAGTTTCAGGACTATGCCGAGGCCGAGCGGTTCTACCGGCTCGCGATCGAGATGCGCGAGGGCGGCCCCGGCGGCGAAGACGAAGCCGCCGCCACCTACCATCAGCTTGGAACGCTGGCGATGGTTCGCGGCGATCTGGCCGAGGCGGAGCGCCTGCTGCGCCGCTCCTACAACGGCGAGCGCCGGCAAGGCAATGACTCCGGCGCCGCGGCGACACTGGCCGTGTTGGGGCTGCTGGCCGCCCGCCAGGGGGACTTCCCGGTTGCCGGTCGGCGGCTGATCCGCGCCGCGGTGGTTTTTCGGGCGTTGCGACAGCCGGATCGGCTCAAGGAGACCGCCGGCTCGTTTCTGAAGGTCTGGCGCGGCGCCTCCCCGGCGACCCAGGCCGACCTCCGCGGTCGTTGGGAAGAGGCGGATCTGCCTTGGCCCGAGTCGGCGGAGTGACTGTGTCGAAAGTCAAGGAAGAGAAAGAAAAACTCTTCCAGAAGGTCAGCGGATAACGGGAGGGCGCCAGACATCTGATCCCCTTTCGCTCCTGGCGCAGAGCTCCGGATCGGTCCTCGCCGTCAAGGGTTAGCTCCGCCAGGCCCGCGGCCCGCCCTTGACCGCCGCGGACCGATCCGAAGCCCTTAACTTATAGGAAGGAAAGGGATTCGTGAAAGCGGAGCTCCCCCCCCCTCGCCGTGCGCTCCCAACCCGGTAAAGCCAAAAAAGCGGGCTATGGAAATTCCCACAGACCCGAATCCGATTCAATCCGGTGCTAGAATTCGACCGGGATGTTTTCCAGACGCGAGCTGTTGCGTTCGTCCGGCATGGGGTTTGGGCTATTGGGTCTGGGCTCGTTGCTCGCCGAGGCGGCGCCGTCGAAGTTTGATCCGGCCAACCCGTTGGCGCCCAAGCAGCCTCCGCTGCCGGCGAAGGCCAAACGCGTGCTGCACATCTTCATGAACGGCGGCCCCAGCCAAGTCGACACCTTTGACCCCAAACCGGCGCTGGCCAAGTACGCCGGGCAGGCGCTGCCGGTGCACTACCGTACCGAGCGGCAGACCGGCGCGGCGTTCCCGTCGCCGTTCGAGTTCAAACAGCATGGCGAGAGCGGCGTCCCGGTCAGCGAGATCTTTCCCAATGTCGCTCGCTGCGTGGACGACTTGTGCATCATTCGCTCGATGCACACTGACGTGCCCAACCACGGCCCGTCGCTGATGATGATGAACTGCGGCTCGACGCAACAGTCTCGGCCGAGCTTCGGATCGTGGCTCACCTATGGGCTTGGGACGGAGAACGCGAACCTGCCCGGCTTCATCGCGCTGTGTCCGGGCGGCTACCCGGTTTGGGGCGCCAAGAACTGGCGGTCGGCCTTCCTGCCCGGCGTCTATCAAGCGACGCTGGTGGATACCAAGGAGCAGCAGCTCGACAAGCTGGTGGCCAATGTCGAAAACCGCCACACCACGCGCGAGAACCAGCGCCGCCAACTCGATCTGCTCGCGGCCCTGAACGCCGAGCATCGCGCGGGACGGGAGGAAGACCCGCTCATCGAGGCGCGCATCCAGTCGTTTGAAATGGCGTTTCGGATGCAAACCGAGGCCGCCGACGTTTTTGACATCTCCAAGGAGCCTGAGTCGGTCCGCAAGCTCTACGGCGACACCCTGCATGGGCGGCAGATGCTGCTTGCGCGGAGGCTGCTCGAAAGCGGCGTCCGCTTCGTCCAGGTCTGGCACGGCGCCGGTCAGCCTTGGGATAACCACGCCGAGATTGAGAAGAACCACCGCACCCTCGCCGGTCAGTGCGACCAGCCGATCGCGGCCGTGTTGACCGACCTCAAGCAGCGCGGCATGCTCGACGACACGCTCGTGATCTGGGGCGGGGAATTCGGCCGGACGCCGACCGTCGAGCTGACCGCCTTCGGTTCAAACGCCGGGCAGAACGGCCGCGACCACAACTCCTACGGGTTTTCCATGTGGCTGGCCGGGGGAGGCGTCCGCGCCGGCCACATCCACGGCGCCACCGACGAGCTTGGCTTCGCCGCGGTGGAGGACAAGGTCCATGTGCATGACCTGCACGCCACCCTGCTGCATCAGCTCGGCTTTGACCATGAAAAATTCACGTACCGCTACGCCGGCCGAGACTTCCGCCTGACCGACGTGGAGGGCCGTGTGGTCCGCGAGTTGCTGGCGTAGGGGGCGGCCTCGTGGCGCAGGCGCCTACGCCTGCCGCCTCGACCCCCAGGTCGAGGCCCGCGCCACGGGCGCGCCGCACAGTCTGGAGACGCCCCGGACAGTCCTCTAAACTGAAAGTCCGTCCCCATGTCCGCCTTGACATTCGAGCAGGCCCGCGCCGTCATCGCCGAGCATCTCGCCGCCGGCGCCCGCCGCCCGATTCCGGAAACCGTTCCGCTGGCCGAGGCCGCCGGCCGCATCCTCGCCGAAGAGATCCTCGCTGACCGCGACTACCCGCCCTTCCCACGCGCCGCGCGCGACGGTTTTGCGGTCCGCTCCGCCGATATCGCCGCGCCGCCGGCCCGCCTGCGGGTCATCGGCGAGACCCGCGCCGGCGAGCCCTCCCGCTTTCAGGTTGGTCCGGGAGAGGCGGTTGAGATTATGACCGGCGCCCCTTGTCCGCCCGGCGCGGATTGTGTGGTGATGGTCGAGTATTCCCGGCGCGAGGGCGCGGAGGTCATCCTGGAGCAGTCGCTCGACGCCGGCAAGAACATCGTGCCGCGGGGCGCGGAGTCGGCCGCAGGGAGCGTGGTTCTATCGCCAGGAACGCGGTTGGAGTTTCCGCGGATCGCGCTGCTGTCCGCTCTGGGCCGCAGCCGTGTGCGGGTCTATCGCAAGACTCGGGTCGCGATCGTCTCCACCGGCGACGAGGTCGTCGACATCGACTCCACGCCCGAGAATTTTCAGATTCGCAACTCCAACGCCTGGTCGCTGGCCGCGCAGGTGCGCCGCCGCGGCGGCGAGGCCGTGCCGCTGCCAATCGCTCCGGACCGTCTGCCGGAGACGCGGGACCTGATCCGGCTGGGTCTGGAATCCGACATGTTGCTGCTCTCCGGCGGCGTCTCCATGGGCAAGCATGATCTGGTGGAGCAGGCGCTGGCGGACCTGGGCGTGGAGATCCATATCACCCAGATCCTGATCCAGCCCGGCAAGCCGCTGGTCTTTGGCATGGCGGGCGGCAAGCCTGTCTTCGGGCTGCCCGGCAACCCGATCTCCACCATGGCGACCTTTGAGATATTCGGCCGGATGGCGCTGGAAATCCTCGGTGGCGCCGCGAGCTCGCCACTGCCCTTCGTGGAAGCGCGGCTGACAAGGGATTTTCGCCACAAGCCGGTCCTCACCCGATTTCTGCCGGCGCGGCTGACGGGCGATTGCAGCGAAGCGCAAGTGGAGCCGATACAATGGCAGGGGTCCGGCGACCTGGCTTCGGTCGCGAAGGCCAATTGCTTTCTGGTCGCCTCGATGGATCGTGAGAGTTGGCAAGCCGGCGACCGGATTGCGGTGTTACCCCATTGAGCAAGCTGTCGCATTTCGATGAGAGCGGAGCGGTCCGCATGGTGGACGTGGGCGAGAAGGCGCCCAGTCGCCGAACCGCAATCGCCGCCGCGTTCGTATCTCTCTCCGAGGAGACGATCGCAGCCTTGCCCGACAATCCCAAGGGAAACCCGCTCGAGATCGCCCGCATCGCCGGCATCCAGGCCGCCAAGCGCACCTCCGAGCTGATTCCGTTGTGCCATCCGCTGCCGCTGAGCTACGCTAACGTGCAGTGCGCGCTGGCTCCCGGAGGCGTCGAGATCACGGCGACGGCCCGCACAACGGGGCAGACCGGCGTCGAGATGGAAGCGATGACGGCGGCGTCGGTCGCCGCCTTGACGATTTACGACATGTGCAAGGCGCTGGACAAGGCGATTGAGATCGGTCCGATCCGCCTGCTGGAGAAGACCGGCGGCAAGAGCGGCGACTTCCGCCGAAACATAAGCTCCTCCGGCGGCGTCTGACACAATTAGGAACGGTATGCGTCACCTCCTCGCCTTGATGTTGCTTTCGGCCCTCGTCCTGCCCGCGCAGGAGGCGGGTTTCACCAATCTCGACGAGGCGTTGACGATCTCGGACGACCCCGAGTTTATTACGTTCTCGACTGAGATCAACGTCGTCAGTATCCCCGTGGTTGTCCGCGGGCCGAAGGGCGAGTACATCCACGGGCTGGAGAAAACCGACTTTACGATCTGGGACAACGAGGTCAAGCAATCCATCCAGAGCTTCGATGTCAGCTTTCAGCCGATTTCGATGGTGGTCTGCATCCAGACCAGCGACCGCGTGGACGGCATGCTCGACCGGGTCAAGGAGATGTCGGTGCTGCTGACCGACGCCGTGCTGGGTGAGTTTGGCGAGGCGGCGCTGATCGGGTTTGACTCGCGGCTCAAGCTGCTCAGCGAGTTCTCCGGCGATTCCAAGGAAATTGAAAAAGGTCTGAAGAGCATTCGCATGGGCGCCGGCGGCATCCGCGTCAGCGACGCGGTGTACGAGGCGATCCGGATGCTCAACAAGCGGCCCGAGAACCACAAGCGCGTGATCGTGGTGATCTCCGAGGGGCAGGACAACGGCAGCAAGATCAAGTTGGGCGAGACCCTGCGCACGGCGCAGCTCAACAACATCATGATCTACCCGATCTACTTGAGCACGTTGAAATCGAAGCTCAAGAATCCGCCGCCGGTCCCCAGCAGCCCCTTCCCTCCGGGCGTGAACCCGATTCCCGCCATTCCGGGCCAAGTGGCCACGCCGACGACCTATCAGCAGCATCGCAACGCCGCCACCCCCAACATGATTCCGGTCATCGCCGACCTGATCATCGGGGTGAAGAACCTGATCTTCCGCGACGCGCTGGCCGCGCTGTCGGTGGCGACCGGCGGCGAGAACCACAAGCCGATGACCGACGAGGGCATCGAGACCGCGATCGTGGAGATCGGCGAGGACCTGCGCAGCCAGTACCTGCTCTCCTACGAGCCCAATAACCTCAACGCGCAGGGCATCTACCATCGCGTTGAAGTCGAAGTGCCGTATTCCAACGCCAAGGTGCGCGCCAAACCCGGATATTTCTACGGGCCGCGGCCGGTCTATGACGGCGACGACGCGGACGATCAACCCTGACCGCGCTTCCAGGTAGCCGTAGTAAGATGGGACTCCTCAACCGGAGCTCCCATGCCAGTCGATACCGAAACTCTTTTGCAACAGGCCCGCGAGGGCTTTGACACGGTCAATCTCACGCCGGAGATCCGCCGTTCCGCGCTCACCCGGCTCCAAGAGTGGTTGGAGACCGACAAGTTCGCCGGGCTGCTGGCGCAAAGCGACTACCGCCCTTTGCTGGAGCGGTTGATCGCCGACGGCCAGTGGGACTTCCTGGTTGACAGCTTTTATCAGACCATCCCGTTCGGCACCGGCGGCCGCCGCGGCCCGGTGGGCGTCGGCCCCAACCGCATTAACCCGTTCACCATCGCCGGCTCAGTGCAGGGACACGTGGAATACCTGCAACAGTACCTGCCCGCCGGCGAGGAGATGAAGGTCGTCGTCGCCTACGACATCCGCGAGTACAAGGACATCCGCGGGGCCTATCCGGCTGACGTTCCCAATCCGTTGCAAGGGCTGACTTCCAAGGACCTGGCGCAGACCGCCGCCGCCGTCTACTGCGCCGCCGGCGTGCGCGTCTACATGCTGCCCGACGAGCCGGTCGACTTCATCTCCACGCCCGAGCTGTCGTTCTTCATCCGCCGCTTCGGCGCGCACGGCGGCCTGAATACGTCCGCGTCCCACAATCACCCCGACGACAACGGCGGCAAGTTTTACAACAGCGAGGGCGGCCAGGAGATCCCTCCCAACGACGAAAAAATGGTCGAGATCGTGGAGCGGATCACGACCATCCGCTCGATCCCCTACGCCGAGGCGCGGGCTTCGGGGCTGATCGTCGACATTACCGCGGAGGACCGTCAGGCCTACATTGACCTGAATCTGGCGCTGCGCACACGTTCCGACGCCGGCCCGGCGAAGATCGTCTTTACCGGGCTGCACGGCACCGGCTCGAACACCGTCGGCCGCTGCCTGCAGGAGATGGGCTTCAAGAAGGGCGAACAGTACTTTGACGTGCCCGAGCAGGCCGAGATGCGCGGCGACTTCAAGAACGTCAAGTTCCGCAGCCCCAACCCGGAAGTGCCGCAATCGCTGGACCTCGCTGAAAAGCGCGCCGCCGAGGTGGGCGCCGACCTGATTCTGGCCACCGACCCCGACGCCGACCGCCTGGGCGGCTGCTCCAAGACCGGCGACGGTTACAGCTTTATCAACGGCAACGAATTCGCCTCGATCCTGACGCGCTACCTGCTCGATAAGCGCAAGGCCGCCGGAACGCTCCCCGCCAAGCCCCTGGTCATCAAAACGCAGGTCACCACTGAGCTGATCGCGCGGATCGCCGAGGCCTATGGCGGCGTGGTCATCGGCGATCTGCTGGTGGGCTTCAAGTACATCGGCCACATCCTGGCGGAGATCGAGCAGCACGGGCGCTTCCAAGACGTGGAAGCCTCGCTCAGCGACTTCATCTTGGGGACCGAGGAGAGCCACGGCCTGCTGCTGACCGCCGACATCCGCGACAAGGACGCCGCCGGGGCCGGGGTGGTCCTGGCCTGCATGGCTTCGGACCTCAAGGAACAAGGGCTGACCATCTCCGACTATCTGGTCGATACTTACAAGCGCTACGGCTACCACCGCAATTTCCTGCGCTCCACCATCATGCAAGGCGCCGCCGGCACCGCCGCCATTCAGAAGATCCAAGCCGAGCTGCGCGAGAATCCGCCCGCGGAGATCGGCGGATACAAGGTCGAGCGCGTGGTGGATTATTTCAACACCGCGCCGCGCGAGCAAGGCGGCTACGGGCCTTTCGTGTCAGGCACGGACCAGGCGGGCCGCAACCTGATGGTCTACTTCCTGGAAGGCGGGCTGAAGGCGACGATTCGGCCCTCGGGCACCGAGCCCAAGAACAAGATCTATCTGGAAATGCCGGCCGCCCCGCTCGGCGCCGACGCCACCGACGAGGATTTCAAACGGGCCAAAGCCGAAACCGACGAGAAGGTGCGGCTCTTCTCCAACGCCTTCTTGAAACTGATGCTCAAGATCGTGGACATCGAGCTGCCGGACTTCGCGCTGGAGATCTCGGACTTGGTGGCCTTGGACCGCAAGCGCCACTTCGCCGAGGAATTCATCCCGCAGTTAACCGGCAAGGCCCACGATTTGATGATGGGCCATGGCACGCGCGAGGAGCTCGACGCCTGGATTGACGCCGAGCTCAAGCCTTACGGCGCGGATGCGCGGCTGCTGGTGGCGGACGGCTTCAAGGCCTGGGTGAAGCAGGCGCGGGAAGACGGCTCCGTGGATGCGACCACGCTGTTGTACGCCGAGCAGATCTTCCTGGCGTAGTGGCGGCCGGAAGGCCGCCCGAAAACCAGTTGAAGCTGGGAATACCCGGTGGCGCGCGGCTCCAGCCGAGCAGCATCGTCGCGTATCGACGACGTTCTTGGAATCACACGCAAGCGACTCATGAGCGGCTGCTGAACGGCCATGGGCCTCGACCTGGAGGTCGAGGCGGCAGGCGTGGGCGCCTGCGCTACCGCTCCAGCTTTTCCCCGCCCAGCCAGACGCTCTCGATCGTCCGGCTGTTGCGCACATCCTCCAGCGGGCTCTTCGCATAAACCACGAAGTCCGCGAAGCGGCCCGGCGCCAACAGGCCTGCCTTCGGCAGCCCCAGGCAGTTAGCCGCGTCGGAAGTCGCCGACCGCAGAATCTGCTCCGGCGTGAGGCCCGCTTCGGCCATCAGCTCCAGCTCCATGTGCTCAAAGTAGCCTTGAAACCGCGCCGGCGGGCCGCTGTCTGTGCCCATCACGATGCGCACCCCGGCGTCGGCGAGCTTCTTCAGGTTGGACTGCGCCATTGTCAGCGCCTGCTTGTAGCTCTGCGCCGTGGCGTCGTTTCGTAGCTTTTCCTGGCGCGCCGGGTCCTTGAGCTGCTCCAGCACGTCCGGCTTGGCCGCCTCCAGGAAGAACGGGTCGGAAAAGAACGCCGGCGTCGATTCGTAAACGTACACCGAGACCTCGCGCGTCAGCGTCGGGCAGACGCAGACGTCGCGCTCCTTGAGCATTCCAATGAGCTCGTCGTCGACCTCCTTGTCGCGGATGGAGTGCGCGATGAAGTCGACGCCGGCCTTCAGCAGGCCCTTGGCGTCATCCAGATAGTAGAGGTGAGCGGCCACCGGCAGGCCCTTCTTGTGAGCCTGATCGATGACGGCCGTGTAGGCTTCCGCCGACATCGGCTCGCGGGTTCCCAGAAACGAATCGACGCGGATCTTGATCAGGTCGACGCCAGCCGCCGCGTTGGCGTCCACCTGCTCCCGGGCTTCCTCGGGGCTGGGACCCATGACGATCTCGCCGGCGTCGAGGATGCGGGCGCGCTTCATGCCGGCGGCCTGCTCGCGGTTGCGCACCGTCACGCCCTGCACGCCGGCGCCGCCCAGGTTGGCCACGGTCGTGACGCCGTAGCGGGCCAGCAGCCGCAGGTCCGTCTCCATGTTCTCTTCGGTATAGACCTCCGGCCCGCCTTGCAGGCCCAGCGAGCCGGCGGGGTGGCCGTGGCCGTTGATCAGACCCGGCGTGACGAAGCGTCCGCCGAGGTCGACGCTCGCCGCGCCCTCGGGGATGTCGAACGATCCGGCCGGGCCGACGGCGCTCACCAAGCCGTCTTTGACGAGTATCACCGCATCGGCGATCGGCTCGACGCCGTCAAAAATCGTGGCGTTGGTAAACGCCGTCGCGCCCGCGCCGGGAGGGGCTTCCGGCGCGCCGCAACCCAGCAGGGCGGCTAGCAGGAACGCAGATAGATACCGCATGGCCGCCATTGTAGCCCCTTACAGCTTTGGCTTGAGCACTGCGACGCCGATGCTCGACAAGGCTTCGCGCAGCCGCTCAAAGTGTGTCTCGTCGTCGTAGGTCCCGACAATGGCGCCGCCGGAACCCGCGAACTTGGCCGTGGCCCCGCTTTCGCGCGCCGCCCGGACCATCTCCAGGTTGCCCTCGGAGATCTGGTAGAGGCTGGAGCGCAGGTCGAAGTTCTCGTTGATCAGCTTGCCCATCGCGCCTCGGTCGCCGTTCAGCAGCGCCTGTCGGCCTTCCTGGGCGATCGCCGCCCAGCGCAGCATGGCGTTGACGACCACCGGGTCGCCGCTTTCGAAACGAGCGCGAATGTTGTTGTGAAAGACCTCGGTGCCCTCGCTCAGGCTGGTGCGGTAGGCGACGTAGACGTTGGGCAGCAGCGACGGGTCCAGCGGCTCGTACTCGCCGTAGCCCCGCCGCTGCATCAGGTCGCGATTGAAGTCCATGAAGACCACGCCCTCGTAGACCTGGATCACGCGGTCCTGCAAGCCGGCGCCGACGCCGAGCTCGCGCGTCTCGGTTTCGAGCGCCAGGTTGGCCTGCTCGTGCGGCGGGATCTCGATCTCAAAGAACTGCTGTAAGGCCCGCAATGTGGCGATGATGATGGCGCTGGAGCCGCCCATGCCGAGCCGCAGCGGGATCGTCGATTCATACTCGATCGTGAAATTGCGGTCGCTGAGCGGGTGGCCGCGCTCCAGGCAGTAGTCGGAGAAACGCATCAGCAGCGCCTGGATCACGCGCAGGCCGCCGTAGTAGCCGCGCCAGCGGGTGGTCTGGCGAAAGTCCTCCAGATTCTCCCAGATGGGCGTGTCGGCCTTGCCGCTGCGAATTTCCAGCCGCGCCGAGGGATAAAGGAGCACGCGGGCGCGGAAGTTTTTAAGAATCAGAGCGATGGTTTTGCCGAAATAGCCGTCGGAAGGGTTTCCCAACAGCCCGGCGCGCGCGTAAGCGTAGGTTTCAATCATGGGGGGGCCTCGCCCCCATTGTGCAACGAACTTCCCTATTTCCAATCCACCCAGATCGGGCTGGCCCAGATGTAATGATCGTTTTTCTGCCGCACGCGGATGTACAGGTAGCTCGCCTTGCCATCGGGGCGCGGGCCGGACTGATCCAGGTACTCAAAGCTGGCTGAGCTGCCCTGACCCGCGACGGCGTGCAGCACCTTGTGGTCCTTGACGATCTCCACCGCATCGAGCGGAGCGTCGCCTTGCACACGGACCTCCAGCTTCAGCGGCGACCCGCGCGGGGCCTCGATCTGCGCCCCCAAGAACGCCCCATTCACCCGGAAGTCCACCAGCGCCCGCACCCCGGTTGAGGCAAAAACGCGCCGCGCCCGGATCGCCTCGAAGATCGACTCGCGGCTGACCTCATCGACGTAAGCGCCGGTGATGCCGTAGTCCTCGCCCGTCCCCATCCACTGCGTGTCCGACGAGCCCACGAAGCCGATGCGGTAGCCGCGCTCCAGCGCCTCCCACACCGAGGCGACCTTGCCCTGCGGCTTGAAGACCTTGGCCTCCTCGCGCGCCTGCCGCCACGCCGAGGTGATCTCAAAAACGGGCTGGAGGTAGGCGTCGTAGCCCGTCCAGTCGTTGTGGTGCGGTTGCAGAATCACGTCCCAGGGGCGAATCAGCGAGTAGAGCTTGTATACCGTGTCCGAAGTCTTGGTGGTGGAGCGGAAGATCGGGGCGTCGTCCTGGAGGAAGTACATCGCCCGGTGGCCGCCGCGCTCGTCCTGGCTCTCCGTCGTCCACTCCCAGCCGCTGAAGGCGACCCGTCCGGCAACGGCGTTGTAGACCGCCGCCAGCGCTTGCACCTCGGCCAGCTCGCTCTGGGTGAGGAAGTCCGGCGTGAAGTCGTGGTTGGTGGAGGCGACGTACTCCATGCCGGTCACGAACAGCCCGTGGGCGTAGTACATGTCGAAGCTGCCGATGCCGTCGTTTTCGGTGTGGCCGTGCATGTCGCCCCAGGCGAGCTTGTAGCCGCGGCCGTCCACGGAGAGCGTTTGTAACGGATCGCGGCGGTATTCGCGCTCCCGCAGGGCCGGCAGCGGCGCTTGCTCATCGACCACCTGCCGGAATCGCGCGCGCCGTTCGTCGAGGTCGATGCGGTGGCTGTAGATGTCCGCCCCGTAGCCGCCGGGCCGCTGGGTGATGTCGTAGGCCCACAGGCGGTCGGCGATGTGGCGCCGCCGGGGAACCTCGTAGGCCGCCCATAGCCAGCCGGTCGCGTCGTCGAGCGTCAGTGAAAACTGATTCGCCAATGGGACCTGGTACGGGCCGCGGCCCGACGAGGCGTAGTCCACGGACCCTTGCACCGACGGCAACTGGAAGGCGGTGTACGGGGTGGGGTCGTGGAAAATCAACTTCGGCTCGGACCACTGGTCGCCCCGGAAAACGCGGCCAGAAAACGATGTGCTTGACATGCGCCCGCCGCCGATCCAGAACAGCCACATCTCGCCATTGGCGCGTGAGAGCAGTTGCGGGTAGCGCTCCTCGCTCATGGCGTGGGTCGCCCAAAACTCCGAATGCCGCGTCAGGCGGCCCGGGTCGGCGGAATCTTCAAATGGCGACGGAGCCCAGTTCCAGCGGCCTGCCTCCAGGATCTTCGCGAAGATGCTGCGGCCCCGGTAGGCGAAACGCCCGCCGAAGGGCTCGCGGGTGGCCCAGGCGGTCCAGACGCGCCCGTCGCGGTCAACGGCTTGAGTCGGCTCGGTGTCCCACAAGGTGGAGGTCGTCAGGCGCTCGACGGGGCCGTCGTGGGCGCGGCTGAAGATGTCGTAGTTACCGTCGCGCTCCTCGTCCCAGGCGACCCGCCAGCCGCCTCCCGCCAGGGGCAGCAGGTTCGGGCGGTGGCAGCGGCCCTCGCCGTCGTCGATGCTTCGGGGCTCGCTCCAGCTTCCCGATGACAGCGTAATCGCCAACAGCTCAATGCGCGGCGGCGCGATCCGGCGCACCACCGCCAATCCTGAGCCGTCGGCGAGCGTCTTGGCGCGTATCTCAAGGGCGCCGTCCGTACCGGGAATCTTCCGTTCCGGTCCCCATTCCCGGCCGTCGAAACGCCGCGCGTAAGCCGCCCACGCTCCTTTGCGGCGCGCCGTCCAGAGCACGCGGACGCCGTCGCTTTCGGCGAACACCACGGGCGTGGCGTTGACGCCGGGGACTTCGCTCACCATCCGCTCGTCGGTCCAGTTCTTGCCGTCATAGCTGCGGACGAAGATCGAGTCCTGGCCATCGTCGGGCCACATCCAGGCGTCGATGTTGGGGTTGTCGATCGGCCAAGCGTCGGTTTCGGGGCGGCAAGTGGTCCAAGCGATCCAGACCTTGCCGGACTTGTCGCGCGTAATCGACGGACGCTCGGCGTTTTCGAGCTTGTCGGCCGTGATCTTGGTGGGAAATGTCATCGACTCGGGCAGCCAGCTTCTGGGCGGCTCGGGCGTCGGCCGATAGAACTGCGCGGAGGCGACGGCGACGAAAAGGGCTGACAGCAGAAGCAGGCGTGGAGCTCGCATGGCGAAATAATTATAGGCCCGCAATCCGAGTAGCGCCGGACATTCTTGTCCGGCCTGCACGTAGCGGGTCGGCTTTCCGGTCGCTCTTCCAGTGGTGACGCCCAGTGTTTGCCCTTGGGGTCGAGGCGGATCTCAGGCCGACGGAATGTCCGTCGCTACTCGGCTTGCTCTTCGTCCTCTACGGGCGGCGCAAGAAAGCTCAACACGTTTGAGCCCATCTTCACCACCCGGTAGCACTCCAGCTTGCCCGGAAATTGCGGCGGGTCGTAGCCCTTGCGGTGCTGCGCGATCACCAGCCCGGCGCCCTTTTCGGCTAGCGCCGCCAGCGTCTTGTCATACTCCTTATGCGCCTCGTACGGCGGACCGACGAACCAGATGTCGGCTTCCAGCCCCGGGACCTTCTCCGCCGCCGCGCCCAGAATCACCCGACCGCCGGCTTGCGCTCCCAGCGTCTCCAGGTTCCGCTCGATCACCTTCAGCGCCTTCCCGTTGGCTTCCACAAAAATCGCCTGCTTGGCGCCGCGGCTGAGCGCCTCAATGCCGACCGCGCCCGTCCCGGCGTACAGATCGGCAAAAACAACCCCTTCGATTCGCGCCTGCAGGATGTTGAAGAGCGTCTCCCGCATGCGGTCCAGCATGGGACGGGTCTGGTCGCCGGGGAGCGATTCGAGGATGCGGCGGCGATAGAGTCCGGCGATAACGCGCATGAATCTCTCAGTGTCCGCTATCCTGGTGCGTCGATGCGCGACCCAAAGCAACTGCGTTCCTACCAGTGGTTCCACGGACCCGAATATGAGAACCTCGCCCGCCGCGCCTGGCTGCGCGCGGAAGGTTTCGGCAAGGAGACGCTGGCCGACCGTCCGATCATCGGCATCTGCAACTCCTGGTCCGAAATCAACAATTGCAACGTCCACCTGCGCGACGTGGCCGAAGCCGTCAAGCGCGGCGTCTGGCAGGCCGGCGGCGTGCCGCTGGAGTTTCCGACCATCTCGCTGGGCGAGATGTTCATGAAGCCGACCACGATGCTGTTCCGCAATCTGATGGCGATGGACGTGGAAGAGTCGATTCGCGCCAATCCCATCGACGGCGTCGTGTTGCTGTGCGGCTGTGACAAGACGACCCCTGCCCAGCTCATGGGCGCGGCCTCGGCGGACATTCCGGCCATCATGGTCACCGGCGGACCGATGCTGGCCGGTCGCTGGCGGGACGAGTCGCTGGGCTCGGGCACCGACGGGCGGCGGCTGTTCCAGGAGTATCGCGCGGGCAAGATCGGCGAGGAGCAGTGGGCCGAGGTCGAGGGCTGCATCGCGCGCTCCCACGGCCACTGCACGGTGATGGGCACGGCCTCCACGATGGCTGCCATGTCTGAAGCGTTGGGCTTGCAGATGACCGGCGGGGCGGCCATTCCGGCCGTCGATGCGCGGCGATACGCCTTCGCCGAGGCCAGCGGACGGCGTATGGTCGAGATGATCTGGGAAGACCTGCGGCCGTCCAAGATCCTCACGCGCCAAGCGTTTGAGAACGCCGTGCGCACGGATATGGCCATTGGCGGCTCCACCAACGCCGTCGTCCACCTGCTGGCGATCGCCCGCCGTGTCGGTGTGAACCTGACTTTGGACGATTTCGACCGGCTGTCACGGGAGACGCCGTTCATCACCAACATCAAGCCCTCGGGCGAAAAGCTGATGGAGGATTTCTACTACGGAGGCGGGCTGCCGCCGGTGATGAAGGAGCTGCTGCCGCTGCTGCACGGCGACGCGCTGACGGTCAGCGGCAAGTCCTTGGCCGAAAACCTGGCCGACGTGGAGCCCGCCGCGCGCGACTTGGTGCGCTCCTTGGACGACCCGCTCTACCCCGAGGGCGGCACGGCGATCCTCTACGGGAATCTCGCTCCCGACGGCGCCGTTATCAAGCAGACGGCCGCTTCGCCCCACTTATGGCAACATCGCGGCAAAGCCGTGGTTTTTGAAAACAAAGCCGATTTGCTGGCGCGGATTGACGACCCCGACCTGCCGGCGGACGAAAATTCCGTGCTTGTCCTCAAGAACGCCGGCCCGCACGGCGGCCCCGGCTTTCCGGAGTGGGGCCACCTGCCGATCCCTAAAAAGCTGCTCGCCGCCGGTGTACGTGACATGGTCCGGATTTCAGACGCCCGGATGAGCGGGACCAGCTTCGGCTGCGACGTACTGCACATCTCGCCGGAAGCCGCCATCGGCGGGCCGCTGGCGGCCGTCGAGACCGGCGACGAGATTGAGCTCGACATCCCCGGCCGCAAGCTGACGCTGCACGTGGAGCAGCCCGAGATCGAGCGCCGTCTGGCGGCCCGTCCGTCCCACAAACCGCACTACCGGCGCGGCTACGGCAAACTGTTCCTCGATACGGTCACGCAAGCCCACGAAGGCTGCGACTTTCGCTTCCTCCACGGCGAGTAGGGGCGGGCGGAAGGCCGCTCAGGTCCCCGCGATGCCGGAAATTCAACCGGTTTTGGGCGCGCTTCCGCCCGCCCCTACTGCTTCCAGCCGTACGCCGCCATCATGATATGGAAAATCTCGGTGTTGGGCAGGTAGCCCTTCACTCGCTCGGCGCCCGGGCCCTGCGCCGCCACGATCACTTCCTCGCCGGTATGCGTGCCATCGCGCCGGATCATCTTGCCGCGATAGGGCTCCCGGCTGCTGGAGGCGGCTTCGCGCTCCGCGTCCGGCACAACCGGATCCCCGCGCTTGCCGCTGACGGTGCGGATATCAAACGAGTGGTCGGCGGTGAAAACGATCAGCGTGTCGCGCGAGACACGAGCGCTGAGCCGGCGGGCGATCTCGTCGAGCTCAAGCGCCCGCTTCAGCCCCGCCTCGACGTTATCGGTGTGCATGTCGCCCTCGACCATCAGGAAATAGCCCTTCTTGTTTTTTGACAGCATGTCGACGGCGCGTTCAACCGCCTGGGGCAGGCTGAAATCGTCCCGGCTGTTGAACAGCGCGATCGCCTGGTCGGCGTCGGCGGGAATAGCGTCGATGGAGTCGTAGCGCAGTCGGCCGGCTCTCTGCAGCAACGCGTCCATCTCCAGACCGTCTTCCTTCAACGCGTCTTGGATGGCCGACAGCCCGGCGCCGATCAGCACGTCCACGCCGTCGCCGAAACGCGGATCCAGCAGTTGCTGAAAGATACGCGAAAACTGCCGGCGGTCGTTGGCGTGAGCGTAGCAGGCGGCCGGCGTCGCGTCCGCCGCCGAAGTATTGGTCAGCACGCCGGTGGACAGGCCGCGCTCCTCGGCGTACTCCAGAATCGTCTTGAGCATGGCGCCGTCTTTTTCGCGGCGCACCGTGTCAGGCCCCAGCGAGATCACGCCGTTGTTGGTCTTCACGCCGGTCACCACCGCAGTCATTCCGGCAGCGGAATCCGACACCCACTCCGCCGCTGTCGAGGTGTCCGACAGCCCGATGTGGGGCATTTGCTGAAGGTATAGCTTCATGGGCTCGTTGTGGCCCAGAATGCTGGCGGCGTTGAGGGTGGAGACGCCGCCGGCGTCGCCGATCAGCAGGATTACGTTTTTGGCTCTTTTTTGCGCCGCCAGGGGCAGCGTCAGGCAGATCAGCAACAGTACAACTTTGCGCATCCCCCGCAGTTTACTGGAAACTGGGGCTTCTTCTGTCAGCCGCCGCGCCGGGCGCCCGCCGCGGCCTGGCCCACGCGCCCCGCCGGCTCGCCGGCGATAATTTGCGGGCCGGGCTTTTCGCTTAGGTGCGGCACGCCGCCGCTTTCCACCCAATCGACGCCTTTGGTGGAGATCGAGTAGAGACCCTGCGCGGTCGAGCATAACAGCCCCTGCTCGCGGCAGTACCAGATGGCGAACTCCATCTCGTCGATGCTGACGCCGACCGCCCGCGCGATCTCGGCCCGTCCGAGCTCGGGATTGCGGGGCCGGGTGATGATTACGTCGTAGAGCGACGACATGATGCCCTGCCGGATGCGCTTCTGCAGCCGCACATCGTCGATGTTGGCGGTGAGCTCGATATGGATTGACTCAGGATCGATCGCCTCGCCCTCGATCCGGGCGGGCAGCGCCGAGGTTCCCGGCTCAACGGCCTGCGCGACGGGCTTCTCCGTCCGCTCCAGGCGCTCCTGGTCGTATGCCGCGCGGCGCTTGGGGTCGGCGAGCGTTCGGTAGGCTTCCTTGACCAGGTTGTACTTCTGTTCGTCGCCCTGCTGGTCGTTCTTCTTGCCGTACCGCGCGAGCATCAGCCGCGCCGCCCACTCGACCATGGCGCGGTCGGCCTGCGGGCTGATCATCAAGAACTCGTAATAGTCGACGAACGGACCGTTCTCCAAAGCGCTGACTCCCGGCGGACGCGCTAGCGCCCTCGCCCATACCCATTATCGAACCCCATCGGCCGCGGGCCCATGGAGTCATCGAGCTAGACAGGCAGGGGTGTTTACCTTACGACCCTCCTGGCGCTGCGACAGAGAATCGCCTCGGACGGCTCAGGGCAGACGGGTTCGGTAGAGCACGTCCGAGCCCACCAAGCCGTTCTGGTCGCGCGTCAGGACAAACATCCAGCGGCGGTTGGGCGTGTACTCCAAACGGAAGGTCTGCTGCTGCGCCGACGACAGATCGTAGGTGTAGATCAGGGTGATCTCGTCGGTAATCTGCTGTTCGGTGGAGATGCGCGCCGCCGGGTTGGCCTCGGCGCCGCCGGCCTGCGGATCGACTTTGAGCCGGCTCACACCAAAGAGCCTCTGCAAGCCCGGCGACACGGGGCGATCGACCGCCTGATTGAAGACGTTGTTGGCGCCGGTCTGGGGCCGACGAGCATGAAGTGCGTCCGCGCGTGACGGTCTGGAAAAGCGACTGTTGCTGCACCCGCTGCTGCGAGGACAGCACCGGGTCCATGATTGGCGAACGGCCAACGGCCACCAGGTTCACCAGATCGGCGAACGACAGCGGCGGATCGGAGCGGTAACTCACATTCAATCGTCGAGCCGGCCCGGACAGGATCAAGCCGATGTTGATGTCGCGCATCCGGGTCTCGAACTCGAAGTCCAACACCGGCTCGATGCGAAACGGGTTCACAAAGGAGATCTCGCCCCTGTTGATCCGATAGCGCGAGCCGTGGAAATTGATCTGCCCGCGTGAGACCGTCAAC
>CAYOPA010000015.1:7093-26042 GCA_964405625.1 uncultured Bryobacterales bacterium | reverse complement strand
AGCCGCACGACCTCCCGCTGGACCCGCCCGGTCGCCCTGGCTCCCATCTCGCTGACGTAGCAGTCGATCTCGCTGCGCACGCCGAACTCCGGCAGATAAATCCCCGGCTCAATCGAGAAGCAGGTGCGCGGGATCAGCGGGCGTTCGTCCTGGGTTTCGAGATTGTCCAGGTTGGCCCCGGCGCCGTGGATGTCCTCGCCGATCGAGTGCCCGGTGCGGTGGACGAAATATTCGCCGAAGCCGGCGTCGGCGATATGCCGTCGGGTGACGTCGTCGATATCGCAGCCTCTGACGGAGCGGCCTTCCCGCACGGCCAGGTCCACGGCCGCCAAAGCTTTGTCCCGCGCGCCCACAACCACGTCAAAAACGTGCTGGATGCGCTCGGGCGGCTGGTCCCCGCAAAAGCCCGTCCAGGTGATGTCGTAGTAAACCGAGCGCGGTTTCTTGAGCTTGGCCCACAGGTCGATGAGCACGAAATCGCCCGCTTCAATCCAGGCGCTGCCGTCCGGGGTGGGCTCATAGTGCGGGTCGCCGCTGTGCGGGCCGCGTCCCACGATGGGGCCGCTGTCGGTAAACAGCCCAAGCTCGCCGAAGCGGCGCTGGATCAGCTCCGCCGCCTCGATCTCCTTCAGGCGACCGCCGGAGCGCGTGCGTTGCCGGATCAGCTCAAACGCCTCGTCGAGCACGCCGTCGACCAAGCGGCCCGCCTCCTCGTGCATGGCGAGCTGCGCTTCGTCCCAACGCGCTTCGAAATACTGCACCAGCGCCGCCGAGCTGACAATCGTTTTGCCCATCCCGCGCAGCAGGTCAATCGTGCCGCCGTCCACCAGCGAGACGTGCGGAATCATGCAGTCCGGCGAGTACTGCATCGCGATCCGCGTCGCGCCGGCGAGCACCTGTTCCAGCATCGCCCGCTGCTCGCGCCAGCTTGCATAGAGCAGCAGCTCGCCCGGCAAAGCGTTGAGGCGGAAATTTTCAATGCGGTGCGCCAGCCGGACGGGGTCGCCATCGCGCGGGATCCAGTAGTACCAGCGCCGCGAGACGTGGTCGTTGGCCTCCAGCCCCAGCACGCGGTAGGCGATGGGGTCGCGGCGGTGGTGGTCGTAAAACAGCCACCCGTCAAAGCCCTCGGCGGCGATGCGTTCCTGAATCTCTTGAATTTCCATCGTTCTCACTTCATCGCGGCCGCGAGCCGCCGGTCAATCTCCGCGGTCTCCAGCCCCTTGATCTCAAACAGCTTGCGGCGTCCGCTCGCGCCGTGCGCCAGCTCGACCTGGGAAGCCGCCACTCCGCAAAGCAAGGCCAGCAACTCGGTCAACGCTTGGTTCGCCTTGCCGGCGACCGGCGGGGCCTTGACGGCGATCTTCCAGTCGTCGCCGATCTTGCCGACGACCCTGTCCTTCGCCGCGCCCGGCTGCGCGCGAACCGCCACTCGTCCCATGCCGCAACCAGTGTATCGAGGGGGAGGGACCAGGGACCAGGGATCGGGATTCAGTGGACAGGCGCCGCTCCCCGAAACCTGGCGCCTTGCACCTGGTCCCTTGCCCCTCCTCCCTTGTTACACTTTGAGGTTGGAGCGGAAGTGATCATTCTATTCCGCTATATCTTTCGAGAGATAGCCGCCAGCTCTTTGGTCGGCGTGTTGCTCTTCAGCTTCGTTCTCTTCCTGCAGCGCATCGGCGAGGTGATGGCGCTGCTGGTCCGGGCGGATGTGGCCGGCAGCGAGGTCGGCCGGCTGGTGCTGCTGACGCTGCCAATCCCGCTGCCCTACACGATCCCCGTGGGCATCCTCGTGGGCGTGCTGTTGGGGTTGGGGCGGCTCTCCACCGACAGCGAGATCATCGCCATGCGCGCCGCGGGCGTGCCCGGTAGATCGCTGATGCGGCCCATCGTGGTCTTCGGCCTGTTGGCGGCGGGTCTGTGTGCTTGGTTCACGCTGGACCTGAGCCCCTGGGCGGCGCGCCAGTTTGAGGCTTCCAAGCAGAAGCTCCAGATCTCGCAGGCGACGGCCCAGGTTCCCCCGCGGGTCTTCATTGAGCGATTCCCCGGCGCCGTGGTCTACGTGCATGATGTGGAGCCGGGCGAGGAGATTCGCTGGAAGGGCCTCTTCATGGCCGATACGCGGGCGCCGGAATCGCGGGGCTCGGTCTCCGGCGTCAACGCGGAGGTGGACGGTCCCCGCATCACCATCGCCGAATCCGCCGTCGTCATTCCCCTGCCTGAGCAGAATCGGCTCCAGCTCCACCTGCCCCGCGCCAGCGTCTTTGAGCAGTCCTTTGACCCCACGCAGTACCAGGCGCAGGTTTTCGAGCTGGGCGATCAGGTCATCGAGACCGAGCCCGACCGCTTGTCGGGCAGCAGCAAACCGTTCGAGCAGATGTCGACCCCGGAGCTTTGGCGGACCTCGCGCGAAGGCGATCAGAAGATCGACGCGGGGCTGATGCTGCACCAGCGGTTCGCGTTGCCCTTGGCTTGCCTGCTGTTGCCGCTGGCCGGAGCTCCGCTGGCGATCTCTACCCAGCGGGCGGGCCGGTCAACCGGCGTTATCCTGTCGCTGCTAATGGCCTTCGGCTACTACATGCTGCTGCTGGGCGGCGCCGCTTTGGCCGATCGGGGGATGCTGCCGCCCGCCGCTGCCGCCTGGGGCGCGAACGTGGTGTTCGCGTTGCTCGCCTGGCGGCTGCTGCGGCAGCTTGACCACCCGAACCGCACGGACTTCCTGGCCTGGCTGACCAGCAGGCTAAGGCAAGCGGCCAGCCGTGTGCGGTCGCTTTCGGACACCGGCGAGATACCTCGCTACCGACCATTCCAGGGCCGTGCGTCCCAGGCGGGCAGGGAAGGGCGGCCTCGTCGCCGGCTGGGCCTGGGTTCCGTCATGGAACCCTTCCTGTCGATCGCCGACATGTACGTGCTGCGCAACTTCCTGCTGTACTTCGGTGTCATGCTTTCGGCGTTTGTGTCCATCTGGGTGATCTTCAGTTTTTTTGAGCTGCTGTCAGACATGCTGCAACGCGGGAAAATCGCGCTCTTCCCGCCTTACATCTACTATCTGGCGCCGTTCCTGGTCTATGAGACCGCTCCGCTGGCGATACTGACGGCGACCTTAATCTGTTTCGGGCTGCTGGCCAAGCACCAGGAGCTGATCGCCTTCCGGGCCTGCGGGGTGAGCCTGTATCGGCTGGCGGCGCCTGTCCTGCTGTTCGCGATCGCTTGCAGCGGAGCCCTGTTCGTGCTCGATCACTACTGGCTGCCCCAGACAAACCGTCGTCAGGACGCGATTCGTGACGAGATCAAGGGCCGCCCGGCGCGCACGTTTCTGCGAGCCGACCGGCAGTGGACTTTCGGCTTGTCCGAGCGTATCTTCTACCATCGATACTTCGATTGGAACGCCCGAGAGATGGCGCCGGTGTTCGTCTACGACTTTCAGCAGGAGCCGTTTGAGCTGCGGCGTCATCTTTACGCCGAAAAGGCTCGCTGGGACGAGGAAGCCGGCGCGTGGGTCTTTGAGAACGGATGGGTGCGGCTGCTCGACAACAGCCGCGTGGTTGGTTTCGAACAGTTTGGTTCGCGGGCCTTCGACGACATCGAAGAGACTCCGGAGTACTTCCGCAAAGAGGCCAGGCAACACCAGCAGATGAACTGGGCGGAGCTGGGCGACTACATTTCGGACCTAACGCAGGCCGGCTTCGAAACGGCTGAGCTAAGGGTGCTGTGGCATCGCAAGCTGTCGTTTCCGATGTTCGCCTTTGCAATGGCGTTGCTCGCGCTGCCGTTCGGACTGTCAACGGGGAGCCGCGGGACGCTGGTCCCGATCGCCTTCAGCATTGCCGCCGCAATCGCCTACTTTGCGTTGAGCGACTTCTTTGTCGCGCTGGGCCGGTCGAGTCAGCTTACTCCGTCGATGGCGGCATGGGCTCCGGCGTTGCTCTTTATGACGCTGGGTGGATATCTATTCTTACGCGTGCGCTCCTGAGCGCTCTTCATACGGGTAGAACCGGTAGCCGACGCCGGGCTCGGTGATGATATAGCGGGGCGAGGCGGGCTGCGGCTCCAGCTTGCGTCGGATATGGCCGATGTGAACCCGCAGTGTCTGGGCGTACTCGCCGTGGTGCGGCCCCCAAACAGTTTGCAAGACAGCCTCCGCCGTCACGACGCGGTCTTGCCGCCGAGCCAGGCAGGCGACGATGTCGAACTCGGTTTTGGTCAACCGGATCTCTTCCGCACCCCGCAAAATGCGACGTCGGGCGAGATCGATCTTCAGCTCGCCGGCCTGGATTTCGGTCTCTGCGCTGCCGTCGCCATGGATGCGCCGCCGCAGGGCTCTAAGGCGCGCAAGAAGCTCAGCCAGACCGAAAGGCTTGATGAGATAGTCGTCGGCTCCCAGGTCCAGAGCCTGGACGACGGTGGCTTCGTCGCCCGTGGCGGAAATGACCAGAATCGGCCCGTCATACCAAATGCGTAACCGGCGGCAGATCTCCAAACCGCCGATCGTGGGGAGCTCCAAGTCCAGAAGGACGGCGCTCGGAGGTTCGGACGAAGCCATGTCCAGGCATTCCTCCCCCGTGGAAACCGCCCTATTTGCAATGCCCTGCCGGGTCAATGCCGTGGAGACAAAACCGCGCACCCCCTCATCGTCATCGACGATTAACGTATAGGGAAGTGACTCGGTTGTCTGCATCGCTTTCCAGGGTTTCGGAACTCAAGAATGCCGAAAGCGGAACTGGGCCGGCGATGGATTATCGAGAATCCATCCCACCGTGGCAGTCAGAATTATAGCTCTATTAGACGTGATTCGCAAATATTCTCGATAAATATCTCATCCTTCGTCGCCGTAGGAGTGTTGTAGCGTCCGTAGGCGTCGCTCCAAGTCGCCGATGAGCTCAGCATGGGCGGGATCGTCATATAAGTTGTTGATTTCGTTGGGATCTTCTTGCAAATCGAAGAGCTCCCAGTACGGTCCCTCGGTGTAGTACTCGATGAGCTTGTACCGGTTTGTCCGGATTCCGCGATTCGGTCCGACGCGGTGAGCCGTCCAAAAATCGAAGGTCGGCTCGGTCATTTGATCGCGGTCGATATCCCTAAAGGCCCATGAATTTTCGTAATAGGAGTAATAGGACTCCTGTCGCCAATCACTCGGCTGCTTGCCCTCCAGCACCGGCAAAAGGCTGCGGCCCTGCATCTGTTCTGGAATCTCGAGTCCGACGGCATCCAAAATCGTCGGTGCGAAGTCGATATTCATCGCAAATGCCTCAGGAACCTGTCCGCCTTTAAGGCGGCGCGGGTAGCGTATCAGCAGCGGAATTCGCAGAGCGGGCTCGTACATAAAGCGTTTGTCGTACCAGCCATGTTCGCCCAGGAAGAAACCGTTGTCGGTGGTGTAGATGATGAGCGTGTCCTCGGCCTGCCCGGTCTGGTCGAGGTAGTCGAGCACGCGGCCGAGGTTTTCGTCCACGGCGGCGGTTCCGCGGAAATGGTCTTTGACGAAGCGGTTGAAGATCCAATCCTTTTTGGCCGCCGCCGACAAGCCTTTCGGCATCTCGTCCTCGTAGTCAGGCGCCAAGCTGATGTCAAAGCGCATGTCTTGGGCCTCGGCGGCGATGCGCCGCGTCGAGTAGTCATCGTTGTAGGTCGCCGGTTTGGGCCACTCGATGTCGTCGTAGAGGCTGGCGAAGCGCTCGGGCGGGGTAAACGGCCGGTGCGGCGCCTTGTGCTGGTAAACGAGGCACCAGGGCTTGTCCCCGCCGGCGCTCTTGCGTAGAAAGTCCAGGGCGAAGTCGGTGGTGATGTCGGTGGCGTGCCCGCGCTCGGTCCGCCTCTCGCCTTGGTGGATGAACTCCGGGTCCTCGTAGACGCCCTGGCCAGGCAGGATCTTCCAATCGTCAAAGCCGCGCGGATCCTGCCACATATGCCACTTGCCCATCAGGCCAGTGCGGTAGCCGTTCTGCTGCAAAACTTGCGGGAACGTGGGCAGGTTGGGGTTGAGCTCCTCGATGGCGTCGGCTTTTTCGGAGTTGCCCCGGATGCCGTGGACGTGGCTCAAGCAACCCGTAATCACCGTGGCCCGGCCCGGCGCGCAGAGGGAATTCGTGCAAAACGCGTTGGCGAAGCGCGCCCCCTCATTGGCCAGCCGGTCCATGTTCGGGGTCTTGAGGATCGGATGCCCGGCGCAAGACATCTGGTCGAACTGCTGATCGTCCGTCATGATAAACAGGACGTTCGGCCGGGGGTAGGAAGGCTCGGACTTGCAGCCGTGGAAGAGGAACGAGGCGGCGGCGCCGCCGGCCAAGTGTTTGAGCGCTTCGCGGCGGGTGGTGCTTTGCATAGCGTAGTAGTGTACAACGGCCGTGAGCGGTGAGCGGTGAGCAGTGAGCCGGTCGCGGCTTAGACCCGCTTGGGGTCGGGGTGCTGCCAGGGTTTTCTGTAAGGACGCGCCAGCAGCTTGTTGGCTTCCTTGTCGCCCACGACCTCGCCTTTCACCTGGTCCCATTCCAGCGTCCGGCCGAGCTTCAGCGCCATGTTCGCCAGGATGCAGCTCGTGGTCGAGATGTAGCCCTGCTCGATGTCGGCCACGGGCTTGGTCCGGTCGTCGATGGCGGCCAGGAAATCCTTCATGTGACCACGAATGGCCGGGGCGACGTGCCGCTCCAGGTCCTTCTCGGTCTTGTCTTCCGGGTATTCTTCGAGCTCAAACTTCACGTCGGCGTGGAGCTTCTTGCCGTCCTTGTCGACCGGGATGAAGTCGTAGCTGTTGACGCCGGCCTTGAGCACGCCCTTTTCTCCGTAGATGAACGCGGCCCAAGGGTAGTCGTGGTCGGGCGGAACGCCCCAGGAACGGTGCGTCCAGACGATGGGGAGCTCGTCAAACTCAAACGTCGCCGTCTGGGTATCGGTGATGTTGGCCTTCGAATCCTTCTGGACAAAGATCCCGCCGGTGGAGCTGACCCGCTTGGGCCAACCGAGGTCGAGCATCCAGCGAACCATGTCGAGCATGTGGATGCACATGTCGCCCACGATGCCGTTGCCGTATTCCATGAAGGCCCGCCAACGCCGCGGATGAACCAGATCGTTGTAGGGCCGCATCGGCGCCGGTCCGGTCCACATCTCGTAGTCGAGGTGGTCCGGCGGCGGCTCGTCGGGCGGGTTACGATTGGCCCGCATGTGGTAGTAGCAGCAGATCTCGACGTGGGAAACCTTGCCCAGCAGGCCCTCGCCGATGACGTTGTTGCGCGCGTCGATCAGGTGCGGCGTGGACCGCCGCTGCGTGCCGACCTGCACGACGCGGTTGTACTTGCGCGCCGCGGCCAGCATCGCCTGGCCTTCGAGGATGTCCACGCTGATGGGTTTCTGGACGTAGACGTCGAGGCCCTTCCGCACCGCTTCGATCATCGGCAGCGCGTGCCAGTGGTCGGGCGTGGCGATCAAGACGATGTCCATTTCCTGCTCGGCCAGCATCCGGCGGTAGTCGGCGAAGGCGGCGGGCTTCTTGCCGGATTTCTGGCGGGTGGCCGTCAGGTCGGCGGCCTCGGCGAGCATGTTGCGGTCGACGTCGCACAGGGCGACCACTTCCACCGGCTCTACCTGGATCAGGCGTAACAAGTCGGCCTTGCCATACCAGCCGGAGCCGATCAGCCCCACCTTGCGCGCCTGTGCGGCGCGGGCGCCGGGCAGCAACAAGGCCGCCCCGGCGGAAGCTTGCAGGAATTGACGACGATTCATGGCCTTCAGCAGGCTAGCATAGCGGAAGAAGTGAGCCGTGAGCGGTGAGCGGTGAGCAGTTGGTCGTGAGCCGTGAGCCGTGAGCCGTCGGCGACCCACTGCTCACCGCTCACTGAAAAAACAACGCCCTCGGCTGTCAGCCGAGGGCGTTGGTTTTTTCAATGGTATGGATTGTTACCAGCGGGGCTCGCGACTGCGGCCGCCACCGCCGCCGCCCGGGCCGCGGCCGCGACCACCGCCGCCACCGAACCCACCGCCACCGCCACCGCCGGTGCGTTCCGGACGCGGGCGGGCTTCATTCACCACCAAGTCGCGACCGCCAAAATCGCAGCCATTGAGGGCTTCGATCGCTTGATCCGCCCCCGCGTTGTCTTCCATTTCCACGAATGCGAAACCGCGCGAACGACCGGTTTCCCGATCCATCACGACGTGGACCGAGGTCACCTCGCCGTAGGGCGCGAACGCGTTGCGAATGTCTTCTTCATTCGCGTTGTACACGAGATTGCCGACGTAAAGTCGCTTCATTGACTCTTTCTCCTCGAAAACAAGCAGTAGTGAAAGGCAAGCTGTAGACGGAAAGCGAGGAGCGAGCGAACAAACCGACCTTCATCCTACCGGTCCAGCTTGGAAACCGTTTCAAACTGACTTTTCGATCTTACCACGCTGCGGCGCTTCGCTTGACCCGGAGCCGCGCGGCCCGCTAGCTTCAAGGGCAATGCCTAAAATTTCCGTTGCGTTACTGTCGGTCCTCGTCACCGCGTCCCCTTTGTTCGCTCAGCTCAGCGCTGATGGCAACCAAGTTTGGTCGCAAGGCGGCGGCATACCCGGCGCGGCGGCGATCGGCGACTTCTTCGGCAACGCCCTCGCGGTCGGGGACTTCAATGGCGACGGGTTCCTGGACCTCGCCGTCGGCGTCCCCGGCGACAATATCGGGCAGAATCGGGGCGCCGTCAATGTGATCTACGGCTCGCCGGACGGATTGCGAGGCCAAGGTTCCCAGGAATGGATTCAGGGCAGAGACGGCGTGGAAGGCAACGCAGAGCGCGACGACTTCTTCGGCTCCTCGTTGGCGGCGGGCGACTTTGACAATGACGGCTTTGATGACCTCGCCGTCGGAGTGCCAGGCGAGGACAACGCTCAGGGAATCGTGGCCATTCTATACGGGACCAGCGCTGGCCTCAGCGCCGTCCGCGATCAGGTATGGAATCAGAGCGACCTCGCCGGCGGCAGCCGCAACAACGGCGACCGTTTTGGAACCGCGTTGACTGTCGGCGACTTCAACGGCGACGGCTTTCGGGACTTGGCTATCGGCACGCCACTGCGCAACAACGCCTCCGGATTGGTCCACGTCGTCTACGGGTCGCCGACCGGCTTGACGGCGACCGGCAACCAGCGCTTCCGACAGGGCGCGGACAATTTGGTGGGCAACCAGGAAAGAGGAGATTTTTTTGGAAACTCGCTGGCCGCCGGCGATTTCGACGGCGACGGCTTTGATGAGCTGGCTGTGGGCGTGCCCGGCGAGGACAACTCTCGGGGCGGCGTCCAGGTCCTCTTCGGCTCGCCGACTGGAATCACGCCCCGAGGAAACGTGTTCTTGAGGCAGGACTTCTTGATTGGCGCCAACCGTCGTGACAATGACGCCTTCGGCTTCGCCCTGGCCACGGGCGATTTCAACCAGGACGGCTATGTGGATCTGGTTGCTTCCATGACCGGCGTCGACGCCTCGCGGGGCGCCATTATCGTCGTCAATGGGGCGGAGAACGGGCTGACCGGCCCGGCGATCGAGTGGCGCCAGGGGCGGAACGGAATCCTGGGGACTCAAACGCCGAACGATCGCTTCGGCTCAGCCTTGGCGGTTGGCGACTTCAACGGCGACGGTTTTCCGGATCTCGCGGTCGGCGCGTCGGGCGAGGGCGACGAGCGAGGCGTCGTGCACGCCATTTACGGCTCCCTCGGCGGTCTCACGGCCGCCGGGAATCAGGTATTCCAGCAGGGCGTCGGCGGTATCCAGGATTCCCCGGAGGCGGGCGACAATTTCGGCTTTGCGCTGGCTGCGGGCGACTTCGGCCGTGGCGGCTCTGACGATTTGGCCGTAAGCGCTCCGCGCGAAGACCGGGACCGCGGCATCGTCCACGTGATCTACGGCATGTCGACCCAACTACCGTTGATTAGCGGCGTGGTCAGCGCCGGACTGAGCCAGCCGTTCGTCACCATAGCGTCCCCCAACCAGATCATGACGATCTTCGGGCAGCGGTTTGCGCCCGAGGGCTTCGCTCGGGATCTGACAGGCTTGGATCTCGTCAACGGCCGGGTCCCGACTCGCTTGGGCGGCGTTTGCGTGGAAATGGGCGGCCAACGCGCCCCGATCTTCTTCGTTAACGATACGCAGGTCAACTTTCAGGCCGTAGCGCCGCCGCCCGGCGTTACGCCGACCCAGCCGGTGCGGGTGATCCGCAATTGCGACCAAGTTGGGGCTTTGACATCCGGCGCGGTCGATTTGGAGTCCGCCTTCGCGGCGCCGGAGTTTTTCTTTTTTCTGAGGACGCAGTCCGGCGTGAACCCGGTGGCGGCCGTGAACCATACAACGGGCCGCTTCGTCGGACAGCCGGGGCTGCGGCCCGACGCGATATTTGAAGCGGCCCGGCCCGGCGACGTGGTTACGCTATTCGTGACCGGGCTCGGCGAGACCGTGCCGCGCTTCGGCCCCGGCGAGCTCCCTCCCGGCGCCGCCACGACCGCTCGGCCGGTGACGGTGAAGCTCGGGGCCACGGAAATTACGCCGATCTATGCCGGGGTGTCGCCGAGCTTTGCCGGGCTATATCATGTGAACTTCACGGTACCGACCGGCGTGGTGGTCGGCAACATCCAGATCGCCTTGCTCGTCGGCGAAATCTTCGAGCGGGTCACGACGCCGCCCGGCGCTTTTATCCTGATCGGAGAATAGGCTTAGCCGTTGTCGTCGCGCACAATCAGGCCGTCTCGGATCTCCACGAGACGATCGGTGCAGAACTCGGCGGCCTCCGGGTTGTGCGTAATCATCAGGATGGTCTGACCGAGGGCCTTGTTGAGGTCCTTGAGGGTTTGCAGCACCAGCTCGGAGTTTTTCGAATCGAGGTTGCCGGTCGGCTCATCGGCGAGCAGGATGGGGGGATTGTTCACAATCGCCCGCGCGATGGCCACGCGCTGCTGCTCGCCGCCGGAGAGTGCGTAAGGGCGATGACCGAGACGGCGGTCAATGCCCAGCAGCTTGAGCACGTCGCGAAATTCCTGCGTGACGGGCTCGTTATGCTCGGCGATATCGCGGGCGATGATGATGTTTTCCAGCGCCGTCAGGGTCGGCAAGAGGTTGAACTTTTGAAAGACAAAGCCGACTTTGGTCTTGCGCAGCTCGGTGCGGCCTCGGTCGCTGAGCTTGGCGAGGTCTCTGCCGGCGACGCGCACGGTTCCCGAGGTGGGCGGCGTCAAGCCCCCGATGACGTGAAACAGCGTCGACTTGCCCGAGCCCGACGGCCCCAGCAGGGCGACAAACTCGCCGGGCTCAATGCGCAGATTCACTCCACGTAGGGCGTGAACGTCCACGCCGCCCATGTGGTAGGTCTTCTTGAGGTCGACGATCTCGACAATGGGTTCGCTGCTCACGACGGTTGGCTCTCAGCGGACAGCCGCGGCGGTCTTGGCGGCGTCCTCTTCCTCGCCCACGCGCTCAACCTCAACTCCTGGCGGGGCATCAAGCTCAAAAGAATCGTCGGGCACTTCCTCATTCAGGCCGGGCTTGATGAAGCGCATGACCAAGTCGTAGCCCTCGAGCGGCCGGGTCAGAGCGATCTCCCGTGGAAAGACATCGCCGAACTCGTCCGTCCACGCTCGATACCTGGCGAGAGAGATGACCTCTTCGTCGTCATTGCGCACTTCCATGCGCGCCATGCGGAGGGTGGTGCGGTCGAACCACGCCTTGCGTTGAATTCGCAGGCCCTCGCCGGGGCGCCGGACTAACATCTGGACGACGTAGAAGTGGCGCGGCCCCTCGGTCACGCGGTCCATTACGCACATCTCATCCTCGGCGGGCGGCTCGGGCAACAGCGCTTCCAGCACGTGCTGTGGGCGAATGTTTTCGGTTCGCTTCTCGGAGCGCAGCGCCTTGGTGTCACCTTCGAAGAACCGTCCCTTCCAGGGCAGGTAGACGCGAAAGGTCGAGCCGTCGGAGGCCATGTCGAAGGCCCTTCCGCCGGTGACGGGAACCTGCGCCTGGACGCGGATATCGTCGGGCCGCCGGGCCAGCACAAAGCCGCGTACATCACGAAGCTGCGTCTCCTTCGTGCGGGCGTCGTTCAAGTAGCTGAGCTGCAAGTCGACAGTCGCCTTCATGGACTGGATCGAGCCCAGCCGTCGCAGCTCGGCCAGCAGGTCATCCAGGGAGGCGTCCAGCAGCGTCGTCGGCGGCGGGGTTACCTTCCGCGTCTTGGAAAGGCATCCCGCGCTCAGCAGGCTGAGGAAGCAGAGGGTGGTTAGGAGGGATCGCACTCGGCAGACAGGGGCCGCGAACGGCGGACCAATCTGTTAGTTTACCAACCGCGCCCGCCGCCGCGCCGACAGCCATGCCGAAAAGACGGTCGGGTTCTCCAGCCAAGTCAGCAAGGCCTGCCGCAATTCCTCGAACGGCTCTCGTCCAGTGTCGTCCTGGGAGCCGCGCCGTAGCCTGAGCGCCAGCCGGTCCTTGGCGCGCAGCACCGCCATTCGGAGTTCCCGGCGCCGATCCGCCGCGGCCGATTCGTATTCGTCGCCGAGCTTGGCCAGCACGTCCAGCGCAGCTTCGGGCTCGCGGGTGCGGATGCGGCCGCGCAGATCGACGGCGACCCCGCCCAGAGCCGCGTCGATGGGGAGAGTTGTCTCCGACAGGATCTCCACCAGGTAGCGGTCTGAGATTTGCCGCTCCGGGCCGAGCTCCTCGGCCAGTCTGCCGCGCAGGGCCGTCAAGGCGGCGCGGTCAATCCTTGCCGACCGAGCGGACTCAGCCCACGCCAGCGTCAGCGAGCGGATCGACGGCTTCATCGCGTTTTTCGATAGGCGGCGGCGGCGCGGTTGTGCTCCTGGAGGGTTTTGGAAAAAATGTGCTGAGGCTCGCCGTAAACCTCGGCCACAAAGAACAGGTAGTCGCTCTCCGCCGGCTGGAAAGCGGCTTGCAGCGAGCCTCGGCCGGGACTGGCGATCGGTCCCGGAGGCAGCCCGGCGTGGACGTAGGTGTTGTAAACGTGCGGGTCGCGGATCTCAGGCTCCAGCAACGTTCCCTTGTAGCGGCCTTCCAGGATCAGTCCGTAGATGATCGTCGGGTCGCACTGCATCAGCATCCCCTTCGCAAGGCGGTTGTGATAGACCGACGAGACCAGCGGCCGCTCGGCGGGGACGCCCGTCTCCTTCTCGATGAGCGAGGCCAGGGTGAGGACCTCGTAGGGTTCCAGCGGCGTCGTCTTTCCTTGCGCCGCGTCGGCGTAAGCCTTGCGGAAACCCTTGACCATGGCTTCGATCACGGCGGCCGCTCGGGCATTGCGCGGAAACAGATAGGTCTCCGGGTACAGGCAACCCTCCAGCGTCTTGGCTTGCGGGAACAGGTCCGCGATGAGCGTGGGATCAGCCGTCAGGGCCAACGCCTCTTCGTGCGAGCCGTAGCCTGCGTCGGCGATCAGCCGGGCGACATCAAAACGGGTCAGCCCGTCGGTGATCGTGAGCGGCCGGAGGTGAACGCGTCCCTCGGCAAGCTTCTGGTAGACGTCCCACACGGACGCCGCGCCCTCGAAGCGATACTCCCCGGCCTGCAACTTCACGCCCCTTCGTAGCGCCCGCGCCGCCAGGAAGAGGTATTGCGAACGGATCACGCCTGTCCGCTCCAGGTCGGCGGCCAGTGCGCGGGTGGAGATGCCTGCGGGATAGTCAAACAACAGCTCGCCCTCGAAGCCGGCGTAGGGCTCCTCCAGCGCGGACAGCGTCAGCGCGCCCGCCGCCGCGGCCGCCAGGAGCGCTATAAGCGAGAGTCCCAGCAGCGTGTAGACAACGCCCTTCTTCATTGTTCCAGCGAACCCAAAAAGCTCTTCAGCAGGATTTGCGCCGCCATCTGGTCCACGGCGGCCTTCTCGATGTCGCCGCCCGGCGCCGCCTCGCGCAGGCGCTGCTCGGCCTCCACGCTGGTCAGGCCCTCATTCCAGAAGACAAGCTCCACCGGATAACGTTTCGCCAGGGCCCTGCCGAAGCGGACGGCTTCGCGCGAGGAAGGGCTCGCCGTCCCGTTCAGGTGCAGCGGTTTGCCGACCACAAGGCGCCGCACGTCGTTCTCCCGCAGGATCGCCTCAATGGCGGCCAAATCGGCTTCGCGGTGCGTATGGACCAGGGTGGGCAGCCCGCGCACGCTCAGGCCGAGCTCGTCCGACAAAGCCAGCCCGATGCGGCGGCGGCCCCAGTCCACGGCCAACGTGCGGCCCGACGCCGGCATCAGACGGGCTCCCCGGCGGCGCGGTGCACGCTGTGCTTGATGGTGACCGGCAGGTTGGCGACACCGGCGCGGGTGCGCGCGTCAAGCACGCGGAAGGCGATGGCGTCGTCGAGCCAGTCGTGGCTATGTCCGGAAGGGTGCTGCGTGGCGACGGTCAAGGTATACTCCTGCGGTGTTAATGCGCACTCGAAGCTGAGCTCGGCTTCCACGCGGTCGCCGGGGCCGCAGGCCGGCAGCGGGACCTCTTCGATTTTCGTGTTCGTGCCGAAAACCTCCAGCCCGGTGCGGGTGCGGATCAAAATGCCGATCATCGGCGCGGGCTGCTCGGCATGGAAGACGACATTGACCCTGACCGTCAGCCGCTCGCCGCTGAGCGCGGCGCGGGTGGGGCCGCCGTCAGGGCCGAGCAGATCCACCTCCAGGATCTCCGCCAGCCGGTCGCCATGGCGGTGGCTGGAACCGAGCGCGCGCGTCTTACGATCCGCCACCACGTACGCCTTCTGCTTCTCGAGCACGGCGCCGACGTAGCGGTCGATCACGTGCTTCGGCTCGCCCTCGGCCTGGATGCGGCCGTCGACCAGAAAAATGGCGCGGTCGCAGAGTTGCTTCACTAAACCAAGGTCATGCGAGACGAACAGCACCGTCACTCCGGCTTCGCGCAGCTCTTCAAACTTGCGCACGCAGCGGTTGGCGAACACGGCGTCGCCTACTGCCAACGCCTCGTCCACCACCAGGATCTCCGGTTCGGTATGGATGGCGGTGGCGAAGGCCAGCCGCACATGCATGCCGCTGGAGTAGGTCTTGACAGGCCGCTCGATGAACTCGCCAATGCCGGCGAAGCGCTCGATCGACGGCATGGCGGCTTCGACCTGGTCGCGGCTCAAGCCCATAATCTCGCCGTTGATGCGGATGTTTTCGCGGCCGGAGAACTCCGGGTTGAAACCCGCGCCGAGCTCCAGCAGCGCGGCCACGCGGCCTCGCCGGACGACGTGCCCGGTGGTTGGATCCAGGATGCCGCACAGGATTTGCAACAGGGTGGACTTGCCGCAGCCGTTCGCGCCGACCACACCGAAGGTTTCGCCTTTGGCAACCTCCAAGTTAATGTCGCGCAGCGCCCAGAACTCTTGATGCCGACGGCCGGCGAAGGGCAACGACTCGCGAATGCGATCCGACGGCTTGGGGTAGAGCCGGTAGAGCTTGGAGATGTTGCGGGCTAGAAGCAAGTTCGTGAACCGTGAACCGTGAACCGTGAACCGCCGTGGCTCACAGAAGATCCGCAAACTGTTTCTTTAGCTTATAGAACCAAGCGTGCCCCAGCAGGAAGACCGCAAGCGACACGGCCGTCAGTATCGCCAGCGGGCCCAGGTCGGGGGCGCGGCCTTCCAGCAGCACCGCCCGGTAGGCCTGCACCAGCGTGTAGAGCGGGTTTTTCTCCAGGAGCCACATCATGTTCGGCGGCATGGAGGCCTCCGGGTAGCAGATCGGCGTGATGAAGAACCACACCGTCAGCAAGAAGCCCGCAAACTGCCCCAGGTCCCGAAACAGCACGCCCAGCGCCGCCAGAAACCAGCTTACGCCCATCGTAAACAGCACCTGCGGAACCAGCAGCACGGGAATCCACAGCGCCATCCAGGTGACGTCCCGGTCGAAGCCAATCAGCGCGCAGAAGAAGATCGCGATGCCGAACAGCTCGCTGAAGAGCCCCGAAAAAACCAGATTCGCCGGCAGGATCTCCAGGGGGAAGACGAGCTTCTTGACGAAGTTCGAGTGCTCCAGCACGATCGTCGGCGCGCGCCCCGCCGCTTCGGAAAAGGCCAGCCACGGCAGCATCCCCGCCAGAAAATACAGCACGAAGTTGCTCGGCCGTCCATCGTCGCCGAAGCGCGTCCGCAGCACCAGGCCGAAGACGAACCAGTAGGTGAGCATCATCATCAGCGGGTGGATGATGGTCCAAAAGGCCCCGGCGTGCGAACCGGCGTAGCGCCCGGCGATGTCGCGCCGCACCATCGAGCGGATCAGCGAGCGGTTGCGCGCCAACGATCGCCAGGGATAGATCAGCGCCCGTCCCAGACTGCGGACCCAGCGGCGCCGGTTTAGGCTCCCCAGACTGGCGACCGTCCGCCGGGTCAGCGTGGCGCGACCGCCTCGAACGTCGGCCTCGATCAGACCGAACGGCGAGCCGTCCTCAAAGTACCAGCCGTCGCCCTCGCGTTGCGGCGAGACGAACACGGCGTAGCGGCCGTCCTCGGGCGGCAAGGCGATTGTCCACTCGAAGGCCCCCTCCTCGCGCGGCGCCAACGGGGCGGGGAGCAGCGCCCGCGGCCCCTCGGCGAGCAGCGTCTCCTGGTCGCGGTCATAGACCTGCCAGCCCAGCGCATCGCCCGCGCCGGCGGACCAGCCCTGCTTGGAGCGATTGGCCAAGCGCGCCCGCACGCGTAAGGTCGTAGCGTCGAGAATCTCCGCGTGGAGGCCGGACCAGGCGGCCCGCATCACTCGCCTCCGACGTACAGCGCCGCCGGATAGCGCGAGCGCACCGGCCCGGTCTTGCGCCCGACGGCGAAAATCGCGTCGTCGCGGAGGTGTTTGGGGAGCTCGTAGCGGTCCAGCAGATGATCGACCCAGGCGTGCTCCAGCGAGCGGCGCTCCAGGTAGGGGGCCGTTTCCAGGCGCTCCATTTCGAAGCCGGCGGCCTCAAACAGCGCTTGCACGTCGCGCGGGGCGTACTCGCGGGCGTGGCGCGGATCGCGATTGCCGTCCTCGTCGGGGATGATGTAGTGGTGGAACAACCCTGGGTGATAGCTCAGCAGCATCGCCGCGATCGCACGGCGGCTGCACACGTTCGGCGTGGATAGCACCAGCCACCCGCCCGGCCGCATCACGCGGTTCAGCTCGCTCATCAGGTGCATCGGGTCTTCATAGAGGTGCTCGAGCAGCTCGCAACAAAGCACCGTCGTGAAGCGGTCTTCCGGATAAGGATAGCGGTCTTTCTCGGCGTCGAAGCAGTCAACCTGGCATTCAAATTCGCCGCCGCGCGAGGAGGTCACCCGGCGCAGATCGACCTTACCGACGGGGCCCAGGTAGCAGCCCCGCACCTCGCCGTAGCCCCACCGCGTCTTCAGCGCGGGCGTGATGTGCAGGTAGGCGCCCATTTCCAGAGCCGCATCCTCCGGCGAGCCGGGAGGCGTCAGCTCCAGCGTGCGCACCAGCCGCGTCAAGTGGGTCTCGACGTAGACGGCGTCGTTGGCGCGGTCGTGGACCCAGGAGCGGATCTCCTCGGCGAGCTCGGAGGTTGGGGCCGGGGGCTCAGGCTCGGTCGGGGCGGGGTACTCGACCGCGGTCTCGACAGCAGCGGCCGCGGCAATGGGTTCGTCTGCGGTCGCCGGCTCCGGCTCGTCTTCGACGAAGCGACCCTCGGCTGAAGCCGCCAGCACTTCCGCAAACCGCCTGCCGACGGCCTCCCACGAGGATTCCCGCGCCACGTAGTCCCGCGCGCGCTCGCCGATCGCCCGGCGCAGCTCGGGCTTGGCGATCAACAGGCTCAGGTATTCCAGGATCAGGTCCGTCTCTTCCGGGCCGGTGGGAACCTTCAGGCAGACCTCATCGGGCAGATCGGCAAAGGCGCCCACGTCGGAGACCAGCACGGCGCGGCCCAACCCCAGCGCCCGCAGCAGAGTGCCGGAGGTTTCGCCGACGGTGGGATAGCGCAGGTTCAGGCAGATGTCGCAGGCGCCGAGATACTGCACGAAGTCGTCGATCGGCGCGTAGTCGATGTGCCGGACGCTCTCGCTCAGGCCGAGGTCTTCGATCATGCGCTTAACCGGGAATTCGGGGTGCGCCTCGCCGACCAGGATCATCCGGGCGCGCGGCTCGATCTTCACCAGCCGGCGCATGGCCCGCAGCGACTCGCGAATCCGCTTGTAGGGCTTGAGAAAACCAAAAATACCGATCAGCGGGTTCGTCTCGTCCACGCCGAGCTTGGCGCGATAGCGGAGGCGATCGACCTCGGGAATCCAGGCCCCGTGGGGGATGCGGCTCACCGGGACGCCCACTCCGGTCTCGTGCACGCGGCGACGCATGTACTCGCTGTGCACGATGACCGACTTGGCGGCCTCCAGGATGCGCTTGTTCAGCGCCACGCCCTCGTAATCGGGACCGACTTCCAGACGCCGAACGCGCTCGGCGAAGGCGATGTCGTCCGCCGATCCTTCGTGCGCGATCTCGCGCATGTAGCCGTCCCAGTCATCGCGCTTGATGGTGGCGTCGGCGACCAGGTGATGCAGGTTGTACTCGTGCAACAGCGCGACGCCGGGATGGCGCAGAATCGCGTCGTAGATGTAGATATGGAACGGGTTGTTGCCGAGTTGGTGGAGCGTCTCGTCGAATTCGCCGGGGCGGTACTCGCCGTGATGGCGGACGGCGATGTTCACGTCCGGCGCGAACGCCTCCGGCTCATAGCCGTCGTCCACGAAGACCGTGACCTCGGCGTGGCGGGCGATCTCCGGCAACAGCGCGGCGGAATAATCCGCGATCCCGGACTTCACGGGACGCAGCGGCGTAAAGACTGCCAGCTTCATTCGACCAGCTTGAGGGAGAAGACGCCCATGCTGAACGGCACTTTGACCAGCAGCGGGGTTCTGGCGGCGTCCTTGCCAAAGAAGATCTCGAAATGGTGCGAGGCCTGCGGGCCGGAGATGTCCACCAGCAGACGATCCGCGTCGCGGGATTCGCCCGAGACCTCGATCCAGCGGGATT
>CAYOPA010000015.1:0-7083 GCA_964405625.1 uncultured Bryobacterales bacterium | reverse complement strand
TAGGTGACCGTTACGCCGTAGATCGAGCCGAAGACCACGTCGTCCGGCGGCGGGATACGCCCGCCCGCCAGATCGCGGCGCAGGGCGTAGATCGCGGTCAGCGCATCGCGGGCGCAAGGCGGAACCTGGGCCTCGCTGACGCCGCCGCCGCCCACCGACTCACGCCGGATGGTCTGGGCCTTCTGGTCAAACTCAATCAGCTCGTGCGCCTGCTTGGCGCCGTGCAGCGAGTCCTTCTTCAGCTCCTGCGAGCACAGCGCATGGTCGGCCGCGGCGGCATACTCGTCGAGCACCTCAAAGTTCGGCAGGCTGGCGGTGAGCTCCGCGCGGAACTTCCAGCCGGCCTGCGAGGAGACGGCCCGGAACTCGGCCTCGCCTAGCGACAAGCCCGTCGGCCAGACCACCTCGTAACGCAAGGTTTCGCCGTTCTTGAAAGGCGTTTCCGGCGACTGCTCAGCGCTCGCGGCGGGCGACAGCGTCAAGATCAGAGCCGCCGCCGTACAAACAAGTCGATTATTTTTCACCGCGCGATCAACTCCTTCTCGCCGACATGCAGCCGGCTTCCGTTCGGGCCGGTCACTTCAGAGTAGACCTCCAAAGTCCGCCGCGCGGTTTCGCGCCAGTCAAAAAACTTCGAACGTTGCAGGCTCTTCTTTTCCATACGCTGAGCGAGCTCGGGGTCGATCAGGATGTCGCGCATGGCCCGCATCTGCTCTCCCACGTTTTCCGGTTCAAACAGCAGAGCCGCGCCGTCGACGACTTCCGGCAAGGCCGTGGCGCTGGAGCAGACCACCGGACGGCCGCAGGCCATCGCCTCGATCGCGGGCAGCCCGAAGCCTTCATAAAGAGAGGGGAAGACGAACAGGTCAGCCGCGTTGTAAAGCTCGGGCAGAAGATCGTCGTCGACGAATTTGGTCAAGACGACCCGCTCCCGCAGGCCGCACCGCTTGACCTCTTCGAGAACGCGCGGCGCGAACCAAGTGTGCTTGCCTGCGATCACCAGCAGGTGCGGCAGCTCGGGGTGGGCCTGGAGCAGCTCGCGGAATGCTCGGATCATTCCGATCTGGTTCTTGCGGGGGTGTAGGTCTCCCACATTCAGCACGAACGGCCGGTTGATGCCCAGCTTGGCGCGCACTTTGCGGATTGCCAGGTCCCGGTTCATCAGCCGGAAGTGGTCTTGCGAAGCATTCGGGGTGACCACGATCGCGGCCGGATCCAGGCCGTAGGCCGCGGCGATGCGCTGGCGTGAAAACTCGCTGACCGTGATGATCTTGGCGGCGCGCCGGACCGTGCGGCGCACGGTGATTTGCAACTGCTTGGCGCGGCTCAGCGGCAAATACTCCGGCCGGTCGATGAAGCTCACGTCGTGGATCGTGACAACGATCGGCGCGGAGCAGCGCAGCGGGGCGGTGTACTGCACATGCAGCAGATCCGGCTCGTCCTCGCGAACCCTTGCGCCAAGGTCGTAGCCCAGCCGTATGAACGGATTTGCCGACACCGACCGCAGCCGAACGCTATCCGGCGTCCACTGAGCCGCCTCGTCGGAGCAGACGTAGGCGACGAAATCGATTTCGGGCGCAAGCCGTGGATAGCGCTGGATCAGGCTTCGGACGTAGACCTCGTTGCCGGTCTGCTGCCGCCCGATGGCGTGTGCGTCGACTGCGATCCGAATTCTAGACAAAGCTATTCCGCCATGACCCATCCGCGGCCGTCCGAGCCGGCGAGTCGCTCAAGTGCGCTCAAAGTCTCGTCCAAACGCAACCAAGCCGCCGGCCAACTCAAATCGCGTTCGTAGGTCGAGCGTCCGGCCGCGCCCAATCGCGATCTTGAATCTCGATTTTGTAGCAAATCAATAACCGTTTCAACCCACTGCTCGGGCTTTTCCGCCAAGACGACATTCACCCCGTCCTCCGCGGGCAGCCCTTCCGCTCCGATCGGCGACGACACCACGGCCCGGCCCGCCGCCCACGCTTCCACGATTTTAACCCGAGTTCCACTTCCAGCCTGCAACGGAACTACTGCCAAACGACATTTCGCGAGCTCGGACAGCGGATCGTCGATGGCGCCGGTGAGCTCGATGCGGGGGTCGTCGCCGACGATCGACCGCACCGCGCGTTCGTTTTTTCCAATCAGTTTCCACGTCAGTCCGGGTCGCCTGCTTCGCAGGCGCGGCCATACCTTAGAGTGAAAAAATTGCACGGCCGTTACGTTTGGATGGTATTCCATGTTGCCCGAGAAGGCGATGGATTCGGTGTCGGCGTCAAGGTCGGCCGCCGGCTGCGGAAGCAGTGGTAGCGCGTTGGGGTAGACGGCGACCCTGGTGTTGGGGGAGATCTCGCGAACCCTCGCCGCATCGGCGTCCGAGGTCGTCAGGACCAAATCAAACTTTGGCAGCAGCTCTCGTTCCAGGACGAGCGCCCGGCGGTGGAACAGCCGGTGAGCGGCGCTTGCAGGCCAACTCTCGGTTCGGGCGCAGCCGGCGTGTAGCGCGGAATCAACGTTGTGTAAATCCAACACAACCCGCTTAGCGCGCCGGCGGAGGATTTCCACGTACTCGGCGCACCAAAAATGCTCGACGATCGCCAGCGAATATCGTTGCAATTCGGTTTCAGCCTGGACGCGCCGGAGGCTGTCGGGTTGGCTGAATCGGTCCATGAGAGGCAGTCGGCCCCGCGCCAGACGGAAGGCGTTTCGCCACGATCTCGCCAGGAAATTCTTGCGGTGCGGGGGCAGGGGAATTTGGGAAAAGCGGTCGCACATTCCCGGGGGGAGGGCGGGTTCCGCGTCGGCCGCGCCCGGCTCACGGAACGTGATCAAATGCACACTCCGCCGTCGAGCCAGGTAGTGCAACAGGCTGGCCGTGCGCATGGGACCGCCCCCGGCCAGCGGGTAGGGCGCTTCGGGCGAAAGCAGCAGCGCCGGCTCAGGCCCGCCGGATGGATTGTTCATAGACTGCCCGCGTCCGTCTTGCCGTGTCGCTCCACGAAAAGTCAGAGGCCCGCCGCAGCCCCCGGTCAATCAACCCAGCGGCTTCGTCCGCGTCGCTCAGCAGCCTGTCGATGGCCGTCGCCAGATCTTCGGCCGAGCCCGCGCGAAAGTGCAACACCGCCCCCGCCGCTACTTCGACCAACGCCACATCCGATGAGGCGATCACGGCGACTCCGGCGCGCATCGCCTCCACCAGCGGCAGTCCGAACCCTTCGTACAGGCTAGGATAGACCAGCGCCGCCGCCCCCGCCAGCGCCGCGGCGGTTTCGGCGTCCGAGGCGCCATCGAGCAGCGCAAGTTGTTCATGCGGCTCATGCATCGTCGCTGAAGCGCCGGCGCCGATCACAACCAACCCCAATTCCGGCCGGCGATCCCGGCAGGCTCGCCAGGCTTTCAGCAACGTCGGGATGTCCTTGCGCTGGTTGCCCGCGCCGATGGCCACCAGGTAGCGCCTCGGCAGGCCGAGGTCCAGCCGGACGGCCGCCGCCTCCTCGGGCGTCGGCGGAGCCAGCGCATCGCTGGGGGCGTGCGGGATGGCGATCACCCGCTCAGGGGCGGCCCCAAACTGCTCCAAGACTTCCGCGCGGATCGCTTGGGTCGGTGTAATGATGTGCTTCGCCAGTCTTACCAGCCGGGGCGTGCGGTTGCGCACTCGCTCGCAGCCGGGCGGGCGCAGCGGCTCGGGTTTCCAGGGAGATAGGTCGTGGATCGTCATCACGGCCGGGGTCAGGTTCAGGTAGGGAACTTCAAAATTTGTCCCGTGGAACACGTCGATGCGGCGGCGGCGCAGCTCGAAGGGCAACCCCATGCTCCACCACTTGGATCGGCCCCACTGATTCGGCGGATCGAGCCGGACGTTGGTTGCTTGGCGCAGGCGGGGATCGATGTGCAGCGCGGTCTGGTCGCTGAGCAGGTGGATCTCGTCGTCGGGCCGCTGGAGGGCCAGCGCCAGCGCTAGCTCGGTGACGTAACGGGGAATGCCGCCGGCGGGCTCGATCAGCGGCGTGGCGTCGAGGGCGATCCTCACGAGGTTGGCCGCCCGGTGTTTTCTTGGGTAGCGACGGGCATTCCTGCCCGTCGTGGGCGTGACGGTCGGCTCGAAAACCGACCCTGCGAGCTTCGCCAAAGCCCGCGCCACGAGTTGCATGGAGCGGTCATGGCGCTAGCCGACCGCCTCCATCATCCGCCGATACTTGCGCAGCAGCTCAAACAGCACCACCCCGCCCGCCACCGAAACGTTCAGCGACTGCTTGATCCCCAGCATCGGCACGCGCACAAATACGTCGCAGGCGTCCAGAACCTCCGCCGACAGCCCCTCCACCTCGTTGCCGAAAACCACGCAGACGGGAAATCGCGGAACCCAGTCGTAAAGGTCCACCGAGGCCGCCGCCGTCTCGACGGCGGCAATCTCCCAGCCTCGCTCCCGTAGTTCGCCCAACTCCGCCGCCAAATCCGGGCTGCGCCGCCAGGGCAGACTTTCCTCAGCGCCCAGTGCGACTTTGGCGATGCCCGGATGGGGCGGAGCGCCGGTATAGCCGCCCAGCATCAGCCGCTCCAACCCGGCGGCGTCGGCCGTTCGAAAGAAGGCGCCCACGTTGTGCAGGCTGCGGATGTTGTCCAGCGCCGCCGCGGCGGGGATGCGGCGCAGGGATTCGTAAGGCCGCGCGGCTTCCAGTGCGCGGAACGGCGTCGCTTCCATGGCTGGTCCGATGGTAGCCCAGCCGGGCTTGCCTACAGCGGCCTGATCTTGACGACCCGGAACCAGACCGCGCTGCCGTGGTCTTGCAACACGATGCGGCCCTTGGGCGCCGCCCCGAACAGGGGGTTCTCAAATTTGCTCGCCGCCGCCCGCCGCTTCCAGTCTTCCGAGCCGACTTCAAACTCGGCGACCTTCCTGCCATTGAGCCAGTGCTCCACGTGCGGACCTCGCGCCACGACACGGGTCACGTTCCAGGCCCCGATCGGGCGGCTCGCGTCTTCAAGGGGCGGGTAAAGCCCGTAGGCGGCCCCGTTGCGGCGGTCGGGAAAATCCTGGGAAGCCTTCCGCTCGTTGTCGGCGAACTGGTACTCCACCGCCACCGAGGTCGTCTCATTGCCCGGCGGCACGCGGTAGAAGACGCCGCTGTTGCCCTGGGCCGCGATCTTCCATTCGACCAGCAGCTCAAAGTCGCCAAACTCGGCCACGCTCGCCAGATTCCCCGGTTTCCCCTCGGGCTTGAGCGAGCCCTCTTCGATCACCCAGGCGCCGCTTTGATCCTTGCGAGGCGGTAAGGTCCATCCCTCAAGGGACTTACCGTCAAACAGGTCGATCCACTCCCCCGCCTGGGCGGGTTCGGCGGACAGGGCGCACAGCGCCAGGATCATTGCTCCGTACCACATTTCGGGTTGAATTCTAACAGACTAAGTGTGGATAAAACACTTCGGCGGGGCGGCGTCTTTGAGCCCCGTAACCCATCGGAAACGACGCCTTAGGCCGTTACAATGGGGTTCACCTCGATGGCCAAGGAATCCTCCACCACTCCCTTGATGCGGCAGTACAACGCGCTCAAGGAGCAGGTTCCGGGGGCGCTGCTGCTGTTTCATCTAGGGGATTTCTACGAGCTCTTCTACGAAGACGCCATCATCGCCGCGCGCGACTTGGAGATCACCCTCACCTCGCGCAACAAGGAGCGCGGCGAGCCGGTGCCGATGTGCGGCGTCCCTGTCCGCAGCGTCGACGGCTACATCGCCAAGCTGATCGAAAAAGGCCACCGGGTGGCCGTGGGCGAGCAGGTGGAGGAGCCCGGCCCCGGCGTCAAGCTCGTCCGGCGCGAGGTGACGCGCATTGTCACCCCCGGCACGGCGAGCGACCTGAGCCTGTTGCAGTCGGGGCGAAACAACTATCTGGCCGCAGTCTCCGAGCGACGCGGGACGACCGGGCTGGCCTACGTGGATGTTTCCACGGGCGAGTTCCGCATGACCGAGCTGGCCGCCGAAGAGGTGGAGCCGCTGCTCGAAAACCTCGGCGTGCGGGAAGTGCTGATCCCATCGGCCGGGCCGCTGTTTCCGACCAGCGGCCACTCCTCCAACGGCGCCGGTCAGCGCCGGCTGCACACCGAGGTCGAGCCCTGGGTTTTTGACTTCGACTACGCCGAGCGGCTGCTGCGGGACCATTACCGGCTGCACAACTTGGACGGTCTGGGGGCCGGCGGGCGCGAGGCGGCCATCTGCGCCGCCGGAGCGCTGTTGCACTACCTGCGCGACACCCAGCGCACGGCGCTCGATCACGTCGAGAGGCCCGGATTCTTCCGCCAGCGCGAGTGGATGCTGCTCGACCCGGTGACCGTCCGCAACCTGGAGCTGGTGGAGCCGCTGTTTGGCGGGCCGGCGAAATCGACGCTGCTCAAGACAGTCGACCGCACCCAGACCTCCATGGGCGCTCGTTTGCTGCGGCAGTGGCTGTTGCGGCCTGAGCTGGACCGCGCCGAGATCGCGTCGCGCCACGACGGCGTGGCCGAGCTGGTCGTCCAGACGATCCCGCGCACCGAGATCCGGCGCGAGCTTGAGCATGTGCTCGACATGGAGCGCTTGCTGGCCCGCGTGACGCTGGGCTCGGCGACGCCGCGCGACGTGGCCGGGTTGGGGGCGTCGCTCAAATGCCTGCCGATGCTGCGCGGGCTGGTCGGGCATCTTGGCTCCGCGCGGATGCTCGCGCTGCTGGAGCGCATGGACGAGCTGGCCGATGTCCGCGAGCGCGTCCTCACCACCGTCAACGAAAACCCGCCGCCTTCGTTGGCCGACGGAGGCGTGATCGCCAAGGGCGTCGACGCCGACCTCGACGAGCTGCGCGAGATCAGCCGCGACAGCCGCAAGGTGATCGCCCGCATGGAGGCCCGCGAGCGCGAGCGCACCGGCATCGCTTCGTTGAAGGTCAAGCACAACAACGTTTTTGGCTTCTACATTGAGGTCTCCAAGGCCAATATCGCCAACGTGCCCGACGATTACGACCGCAAGCAGACGCTGGTCAACGCCGAGCGCTACATCACGCCCGAGCTCAAGGACTACGAGCGCAAGGTGTTTGAGGCCGAGAACCGTATCGAGGCGATCGAGCGCAGG
>CAYOPA010000014.1:0-26153 GCA_964405625.1 uncultured Bryobacterales bacterium | reverse complement strand
GCGGCCGCGGCCTGCCGGGCGCGTGCGTCGCCTGCAACCATCGCGGCGTTGTAGTGCCACGCGGCTTGCTCGAGTTGACCCTCGTATGCCAGCAACCCCCCTAAGTTAATATGCGCCGTTGCGTAGCCGGGATCAAGCTGGAGAGCTCGGCGGAGAGCGGCAAAAGCAGCTTGCTGCCGCCCGACCTTGTACAGGGCCATGCCCAACCCGGAATGCGCCTTGGCCGACTCCGAATCAAGCTCCAGCGCCTTCTCATAATGCTCGATCGCTTGATGGGGCTTGTCGAGCCTGCTCAGCGCCTGGGCCAGGTTCGCTTGCACAACGGCGGGGTTGGCCGCGGTGGAGGCTGGGTCGCCCGGCATCAGCGGAGCGCTGGAGCGCAGCGCCTGTTCGTCCTCGTCGCGATATAGGCTCAAGGCTTGACGATACCTTTCGACGGCGGCCTTCAGGTTGCCCTGGTCATAAAGCACGCCCCCCAGATTGTTGTAGACCTTTGACGAATCCGGCATGCGCTCGGCGGCTTCGCGGAAGGCGCTTCGAGCTTCGTCGAGCCTGCCGGCGTCCCACAACGCCACCCCCAGGTTATAGTGCGCCTCGCCAAGCTGCGGCGCCGCCGCCACGAGCGACTCGGCGGCGGCGACGGAGTCCTCGGTGCGGCCACGCTCCATGGCCACGAACAGGAGCAAGACGGCCCCAATCGCCGCCGCCTGGCGCCAACCTTGCGCTTGCGGCGTGGCCGTGTGCAGCGCCCTGCCGATCCAGGCCCGCGCCGTCCGAGGCGCCGTCGCCGCGTCGGCGATCTCCAGGTCGGCCCGCGTCGCCTTGTCGCCCATCTTCCAGATGAAGCCGTCAAAGTAGTAGTGCATCGCGTTGGACGTGACGATGTAGGCGATCAACAGGCGCTGCAGGAAAGCGTCGGGAACCGCTGGGACCACGTAGTTGATTGCACCGTAGGCCAGAATGAGCCCGGCGTAGAGGGCCACCAGCAGGATGCCCGGACGAAACAAGAATTTCACGAACCCCGCCACGGAGGCGTTCTTGACCACGCGGTTGCGGCTGTAAACCCAAACAATCCCGTAGTACTGGATGCAGTGAAAGGCCGACCAGACGGTGAACCCCACCAGAAAATCGTCCAGGCCGACGTAGAGATACCAGGTCGCTCCCAAAAAGATGCTCAACAGCGACAACTTGCGCCAGCTCACCGGCCGGTTTTCGCGCCACTCGTTGAGGTGGTAGCCGACGTAGGCCAAGGTAATCAGCGCGCTGACCGTCAGCAGGCCGGTGCGCAGGAAAGTCACGACCCCGGCGGGGACCAGCGGGAAACCGGTGTCATAGGCGCGGCTGAGCAGGTTGTGGCTGTAGTGCGGGCTAACGGCGATCAACGCCACGTACCACGAGATCGACAGCGCCCAGTCCAGCCACGACGTGGTCGCCCCCACCGCCCCGGCCTTCGAATCATAGATCCGCATAAAGCCGTAGTGCTGCATCAGCACGTGCCAGATGTCCCACAGCGCTACGAAGATCAGTAGCCCGTGAAGCTGGTTGGCGTCAAACCAAAGCGCCGTGGCGAAGAGTAGCGGGGGGCCAAGCAGAAAGCGCCATTTGAAGCGATTGAACAGCTCCTTGTCGCCGTACGCGCGCAGGAATGTGGGGAAGTGGTGGCCGAAGGTGAAAAACGCCAACAGGAAGATGGCGATCTCCCGCGAGCTGAAAATTCCTTTCAGCGGCAGAAAGACTGCCATCACCACCAGCGGGGCACCGATGAAAAGCAGGCTGTCGAGCGTGGGACCGAGGATCCAGCGCGAGGGCGACTTGGTCGGGACTGCCGCCGCCTCAGTGGCGGCGGCGATCGGTTGCTTCCTGCGCGTTTTCCCCATCAGTTGATGCAGCGGCCGAGCGGCCGCGGGCGCTCCCTATTTGAAGTTGCTGTACGGACCTACGTTGCGGTATTCCTCTTCCGACAAGCCCGGCAGATCCCAAACGATCTTGCCGTCACGGACCGTGAGCACGGCTTTGATGCGGCGGTCGCCAATGTGCTTGCCGCGGCCGGAGTCGAGGAAGGCGAACTGTCCCTTCTCGACTTCCAGAACCGCGATATCGGCGATGGCGCCTTCGTCCAGGTTGCCCAGCTCATTACGCCGGATCGCCTTGGCCGCGGTCACCGTGGTGCGCTCGATCACCTGTTCGAGCGTCATGCCCATGTTCAGAAATTTGGACATCACGTTGGTGAGCACGGCGTTGGGGAACATGATCGAGCTCTTGTGGATATCGGTCGAGATCGTGTCCGGCAGAAAGCCCTGCTGGATCGCCGGTACGGCGATGCGGAACCACAGGCTTCCCGAACCATGGCCCACATCGAAGAGAATACCGCGCTCGCGAGCCTTCCACATGTAGTCCTGCACGCGCTTATTCTCGTCAAGCTGCGGCGTCAGACGGCCGTAGAAGTGGGTGTGAATGTTGCCCGGCTTCATGCGCTCGAGGATCAGCTCCTCGTAGCCGCGGCCGTCCTTGGGGTGAAAGTCCACCATCAGCACGGTGTTAGAGCGCTCGGCGGCCAGCACGGCGCGGTCCACGGACTCCCAGTCGGCCGGCTGGTAGTGCGCCGTCTTGATGCCGACGATGTGCTCGGGATACTTGTTGACCATCTTGACGGCGGCGTCCACGTCCATCTCGGCGACGTTGTTTTCGACATCACCTGGCCCGGAGCCGTACATGCCCGCGCCGACAATGTTGAGCAGCGCCAGCACGCGGGTGTCGGCGTTGTCGATCGTCATCGTCTTGAACCGCTCGAAGGTCTTGTGACCGGAGGTGCCGGCGTCCACGGCGGTGGTGACGCCGTTGCGCAGGTTGACGTGGTCGGGGTTGACGCTCAGCCACGGACCGAAAACGTCGAAGTGGCCGTGAATGTCGATCAGGCCCGGCGTGACGATGTAGTCGGCGACGCTGACGATCTTCTTGGCATGGGCCTTGGGCAGACTTTCGGCCACTTTGGCGATGCGGTTACCGACGATGCCGATGTCATAGCGGCCGTTGCGCCCGTTTTTGGGGTCGATCACATGGCCGCCCGCCAGGATGATGTCGTAGATCGCCGGCTGTTCGGCGGCCAGCGGCAGGATCAGAAACAGAGCGACGAGCGCCGGCTTAACGGATCGAAACATAGTCGCCCGCCTCCTGCCAGTTGGGGAACGCCAGACCTTCCAGGTCGACCACGAGCTCGCCGGCCCGCAGGGTAAGGATGTTGGTGAGCTGCTTGTCGGCCAATTTCTTCTTCTTCCAGGCGTCCAGCAGCGCGAAGACGCCGTTTTCCAGCCGCAGCACGGCGATGTCGGCGTCGGCGCCGACGCTCAAAGTGCCGACCTCGGGGAACTTGCTGATCGCTTTGGCCGGCGCCACCGTCGAGCGCTTGATCGCCTCGGGCAGATCCATCCCGAGCGCCATCATCTTGGTGATGCAGTTGGGCATGTCGGACTTGGTGCCCATAATGCTGGACGAGTGCAGATCGGTCGAGATCGTGTCCGGGTAGAAGCCGTCGCGCGCGGCCGCCGAGGCCACCGGCCACAGGAAGCTGCCGCCGCCGTGGCCCATGTCGAAGATGATGCCGCGCTTACGGGCCTCCCAGACGTAGTCCTTCACCTTGCCGTTGAAACGGTCGACCAGCTCCAGGTGGCGGTCGTTGAAGACGTGGGTGTGCATGTCGCCCGGACGCATCCGCTCCATCAGCTTCTCCTTGGTCGTGCGGCCGGTGTTGGTGAGGACCTTGTCGTCGATGATGATGGGCTTGTTCGACAGCTCGCCGGCCTTGCGCGCGGCGTCAATAGCCGTCCAGCCGTAGCCGCCGAAGTGGGCCGTCTTGATGCCGACGATGACGTCCGGGTACTCGGCCATTTTGGCGGCGGTCTTTTCCGGGTCCATGTCGCTGGGGTCGTTCTCCCAAGGCGGCACCATGCCGTGACCGACGATGTTGATGAAGGCGTAGACGCGCGTCTTGACGCGGTCGATGATCGTTTCCTTGAAGTCGTCAAAGGTCATCCAACCGGCGCCGCCGCAATCGACGATCGTTGTCGTCCCGGCCACCAGCGAGGTGTCGTCGGGGAAGATCGAGCCGGAGTAGCCGTAGACGTGGGCGTGCAGGTCGATCAGGCCCGGCGTTACGATCGTGCCGGAGACGTCAATCGTCTTCGTGGCGCTGCCGGAGATCGAAGCGGCCACCGCGGCGACCTTGCCGTCCTTCACGGCGACGTCCATGATGGCGTCAATCTCGTTGGCGGGGTCGATGACCCGGCCGCCCTTGAGTAGGATGTCGTAGGTTTGCGCCGCCAGCGGCGTCGCGGCCGCTGCCAGCAGCAGCAGGAATGGAAGCAATCTTCGCACTTAGGCTTTCTCCGTCAAAATGGCCCGGACGCGCTCGCTGATCTGCATCTCTTCCCCTTCCTGGAGCAGGTAGGGGAAAATGCCGAGCCCCTTCCAGGGCGGGTTAAAGTTGCGCATGTCGCTGGCTTCAATCGACGGGCTGCCCATGCGCAGCTTCTCGATCATCTCCTCCAGCGAGAGCCCGAGCTTGGCTTCGTCCCACTGCACCGACAGACGCGGCGAGTGGGAGTAGTCGTTGTTGGGGATAAACTCGGTCAGCACCGTGTCGAGCCCTTCCAGCCGGGCGGCGATGCGCTCCAGCTTGGCATGGTATTCCGCGCGCTCGGCTTCGTGGTCCTTGGCCAGGTATTGCTCCAAGGCCGACAGCAGACCGACGATCTCTTCCTTGCCGACCTTGGCGATGCGGGCGAAGTAGTTGGCTGGGGCGGCGTTGGCGTAGGCCTTGCGAATCCACTCGCGCTTGCCCAGCAGCATGCCGCTGCACTGCGGCCCGCGCAGGTTCTTGCCGCCCGAGAAGGCGACCATGTCCACGCCCATCTTCACGAACTTGCTCAGGTTTTCCTTGGGCGGAACCTCGGCGGCGGCGTCCAGGATCACCGGCAGACCGTGCTCGTGCGTGATCGCGGTGTACTCTTCGAGCTCGATCGGCGTTTCAAGCGTGTGGTGGCTGCGCACAAAGGCGCAGAAGGCGGTGTTGGGGCCGATCGCCTTGCGCATCTGCTCCGCTGTTTCCACCTCCACGAGCTTGGCGCCGACCATGCGAAAGGCGTGGTCGTAGGGATTGCGGTGCAGCTTCTGGAGGATGAACTCGTTCTTTGAGCCGGTCAGGTCCGGCAGACGCTGCATCTTATCGCGGTCGTCGCCCACCGTGGCGGCGCAACTGGCCACGCACAGCGCCGCCGACGCCCCGGCGGTGACAAAGGCGTCCTCGGCGCCGGTCAGCTCGGCGAGACGCTTGCCGACGGCCGCTTGCAGGTCGTGAATCTTGACGAACGCCTCCGAGGCGCGCTCCATGGCGCGGTGCGTCTCGTCCGACATTAGCGTGCCGCTGAAGGTGGTGATGGTGCCGACGGCGTTAATGAACGTCTTAACGCCAAGCTCCTCGTAAAGGCTCCCCGGCGCCTTGCCGGAGACCGCCTCGGCGGACTCTCCGCCGCAAGCGACGGTCCCCACAAGCGGGGCCGCCGCGCCGGTTTGCAAAAAGCGGCGGCGGGTGACGGAATCGAGCGGTTTCATGCGCGGACCTCCCTATCAGGCCTTCCGGGCGGCGTCGCGAAAAATCTCGCGCAGACGCCAGGCGACAATGCGCTCTTCCCCGGCGAAGAGGTTGTAGCTGGCGAGGTTGATCTCGTCGTCGGCCAAATTGATCTCCACGCGCGGCTCGCCTTCGCTCAAGCGGTCGCGGCACTGTTTGTAAGTCAGGCCGAGCTTGGCTTGGTCCCACTGGATGCGCATGTAGGGCACCGGATGGCCCCCGGGGCCGGGGACATAGATCTCCGTCTGGACCGTGGGCGAACCGGCGAGCTCGGCGGCGATGTGCTCCATGAAGCCGCGCCAGAGCTTCTGGTCGGCGTTGTGGTCGCGCAGGACGTAGATCTCAACGGCCTTCAAGATGGCCATCAGCTCTTCCTTGCCGACTTTCATGCCGCGCCCGATGGTGTCGGAGTAGGGGTTGTTGTTCATTGCCGCCGCTTCGACAAGCTCCTTGGAACCGACCAGCAGCCCCGAAGCCTGCGGGCCGCGCAGGCCCTTGCCCCCGGAGAATGAGACTAAATCAAAGCCCTCGTCGACGATCTTCCACAGGTTGTCGTGCGGCGGCAGCTCGGCGGCGGCGTCGTTGAAGACCGGAACTTTCGCCTTCTTGCCGGCGGCCAGGAACTCGGCGCGGCTGATCTTCCCCTTGGGCTCGTAGATGTGGACGTAGAACAGCATCGCCGTCTTCGGTCCGATCGCCTTGTTCAGCTCTTCGACGGTGTCGACCTCGACGATTCTTGCGCCCGAGGCCCGCGCGGCGTGGTCAAAGCCCATCCGGTGCTGCTTGACCATGATGACCTCGTTGGCCATGCCGTCGGACTGCGGCAAGCGGCGGATCTTCTCCTGGTCCTTGCCGGCGATGCAGGCGGCGGTGGCGAGTTGGATGGCGCTGGCGGCCCCGGCGCTGACCAACGCGGCCGGCGCGCCGATCAGCTTGGCGATTTTTTCGCCGACCGTTTTTTGCAGCTCCACCAGCGGCACGAAGCACTTCGAGGCTTCCAGCATCGTCTCGGCCACCTGCCGCGGCATCACCGAGCCGGTCAGCGTGGTGTAGGTGCCGGCGGCGTTGATGAGCGGCCGGACGCCGATCTGGCGGTAGATCTCGCCGTGACGCGAAGCCAGGTAGGAGGCGTACAGGTCCGTCGGCCGCAGCGAGCCGGCCGCGGCCAGGACGGGGAGCAGCTTCAGCAGTCCCCGACGGCCCAACTTCTCGGAAATTGACATTTCGCCTCCTAGGTCTTTTGGAAGAAGCAATCCCGCGGCGCCTTGTACTCAATCTTGAGCTCGGGCGTCTCCAAGCGGCGCTTCTTGCCCTTGGATTGGAATGCAAAGGCCAACATGCCGGTCGTCAGCAGCGTGCGCTCGATCGGGTAGAGCGGCTTGCCTGTGACGAAAAGCTCTTCAATCACGTGAGTCAGACCGTCAAAGTGAGTCAGATCGCGCGTCTGCGGGTTCGGACCGAAGTGCGTGCCGGCCGTCTTGCCGTCCATCTCACAGGCGAAATTCCAGCCGGAGACGTGGCCGTTGAGCATGTAGGCGGCGGCTTCGAGCCCGTCGCGATAGCTGATGAGGAAGACCGCGGGGTCCTTGACGTTATCCTCCGGCTTGCCCGGCCGCTGGTTGGGGCTGGCCTTGGCGGCGGCGTCGAGCAGCGGCTGGGACCACTTGCCCGGTCCGTCGCGCCAGCGCCAAACGGCGTCGCCTTCCAGCATCTCCACCGCCGCGACGCCGGTCTCGCCGCCCTGCCGGCGCTCCAGCATGCACTGCATCGCCTCCAGCGTGTGGAAGCCGTAGGCGTCGAGGCCGCCGTAGCCGATCTGCACGGCGTGCTTGATCTTCGCGCCGTAGGGGATCTCGAGCTCCGGGGTGCGGACGGTGACCGGAATCGACGAGCCGGCGGCGAACGGAAAGCTCAGCTCGCGCGACCAGTCGTACATCTCCTTGGCGAGATTCCAGTCATAGGAGAGATGCTTGTCGTTGAAGACCGGGACCGAGCGACCGCTCTTGCGGAAGACGTCGACGACGCCTTTGAGCAGTCGATGGCGCGGGTACATCTTCTGGCCGAGCTCATTTTCGGGGTAGTCGCCGTGCTCGCCGATCAGCAACACGGCGTCCACATCAAGCTCGCTGCGACCGCGCATCAAGGCGCCTTCGATGGTCGTGTCGATGCTGTAGCGGTAGCGCTTTGCCAGCGGCACGGCCATGTCGTCATAGGGCCGCTGGTCGAGGTACATCGACACGATCTGGGTGCGCGCCCTGGTGTAGACCCCGTTGGGGTAGTAGCCGTCGAACAGCCGCGTGCAGATCACGTCGGCGTGTGCGCGGTGGCGGAACTCGGTGATGACGGCGCCCACGCGAGGCCGCCTATCCTGTCCGGAAAGAGTGGCGGCGCCGGCGGCCATCGCAAGGAATCCGCGGCGAGAGAGGTCTGTGAAGAGTTGCAAGGGCGCCCTCCGGTGGCGAGGGCCGCTACGGTCCGCTCACGCAATGGGCCTCATGGCGTCATTTCGCGAGAATCGATAACAGCCCGGGATCGCTATTATACGTGAACAGCGCAGGCGGTGCGAGGACCGACCTCTGCGAGGAAACGAGCCTCCGCCGTCACGCGCGACCGGACCCACCCATGTGCGCGCCGGCTCAGTGACGGGTGTGGCCGGTCCCAGCGGCGGGACCGGGCTGGCTTTCCACCTTCGACATCAGCGACTTCAGCAGCGGCGGCGTGGCCAGGGTGGTCACCATCACCATCACGACGACCGCCGAGAACGTCTGTGAAGAGAAAACCGGCACGCCGCCGACGGTGAGCGCGGCGCCGATGCCGGCAAAGATCAAGCCAACCTCGCCGCGCGGGATCATGCCGACGCCGATGGCCATGCGGTTCAGACCCTTTTCCATCACGCCCAGCCCGCAGACCTGTTTGCCGATGATGGCGGCGATGCTCAGAACCAGCGCGAACTGCAACACCGACAGCGAGGCGAAGTCGGCCAGATTGACCTTCAAGCCCATCAAAACGAAGAAGACCGGCACGTAGATGGCGCTCAGCGGGGCGAGCATCTCCTCGATGGTGCGGGCGCGCATCTCCTGGTAGCCCTGGTAGTGGGCGTGGTCGAGAACCAGCCCGGCGGCGAAGGCGCCGACGATGGCCGCCAACCCGAGCGTCTCCGCCAGACCCGCCATCAAGAAGCAGTAGGCGACGGTAAGCACGATCGGCATCCCGGCGACCTTCGCCCGCGAGCCGAAGTGCAGCACCCGGCCGGCCAGCGCGCGCCCGGCCAGCACCGCAACCGCCAGGAAGGCGATGGACTTGCCGATGATCGTCAGCACCGCCATGACGTCTACGCCCGCTTCGGCGCCGGCGTCAATCGACTTCACCAAGCCGCTGACCACGGCCAGAATAATCAGGCCGAGCACGTCGTCCACCACGGCGGCGCCGAGGATGATCTTGGCTTCCTTGGTGTCCATCTTGCGCATGTCCTTGAGCACCCGCGCCGTGATGCCGACGCTGGTGGCGGCCAAAGTGGCGCCTATGAACAGATGCACATACCAAGCCGCTTCCGGCAGGAACCACATCGAAACGCCATAGCCGAGGATCACCGGGGCAACCACGCCGAGCACGGCGGCCAGCATCGCCGACGTCCCAACCGCCAGCAACTCGTCGATATTCGATTCCAGGCCGACCTCGAAAAGCAGCAAGATGACGCCGATCTCAGCCGCCAAGGCCAGCATCGGGTCGGTCTTGAAGACGGTCATGAAGTCCATCCCCACCAGCGTCAAATTGCCTAGAACGACGCCGAAAACGAGCTCGCCCAGCACGGCCGGCTGCTTGAGGCGCTCGAAAATCTCGCCGCCCACTTTGGCCGCGACCAGGATCGCCACGATCTCGAAAAAATAGGTGGCGTAGCCGCCGTGCCCGCCCTCGTCGCCGTGTCCGGCGTCGGTAGCGCCGAACAGCGGCGCCAGTAGAACAGCGACACAAAAGAGGTAGGCGAGGATCTTGTTCATGGTCGAAAACCTTCCGGCGACGCTGACTGGCGTCTCCGTGGAGCGGCAATGATTGAGGTCTTTGAGGGCGCAGGCGGCTGACGCGATGTGTCGATGAGGTCTTCCGGTTCGCGCTTTCCGTACAATATCACTGTCCCGGTCAGGCCCACAATGAGCCGGCGGGGCGGTCGGGAGTGAGCAAGAAAACCGCAATCCGCCTCCGGCCGACAAAACCACCGGCGCCGGCGCCGCAACCGGTAGGGAGCGGCATCGACTGGGGCGTGGCCGCGGCCTTGGCCGCGGGCGTCATCCCGGCGTTGCTGGCGCTGGCGCATTTCCCTTTCATCAACGGGACGCCGTACTGGCCGTGGCGCTACTACGACGGCAACCCCTTGCCGTTCGCCGCGGCGGCGCTGGCCGTCTGGGCGGCGTTGGCCTGGGCGGACGGGCGGGCGGCGGCCGGGCGCTCGTTGACCCTCCCGCTGGCGCTGATCGCCGTACTGCACGTGGCGCTGATCGTCGGCTTTACAGCGTTGAGCGATAAGGGTTTAGCCATCGTCGGAGAGCGGGTCAGCCATCCCGACATCACCTCCTATCACACCGAGGCGACCCGCATCGACTCGGTCGGAGAGTGGCTGGCCGAGTACCCCGGCCGGCTGCGGAGCATGATCGGCCACGCGCAGACCCATCCGCCTGGGCCGATCTTGTACTACCGGCTCTGGAACGGCCCGTTCGGCCCGAACGCGGGCGCGCAGTGGGGCGGCGTCTTTCTGGCGTTGCTGGGCGGGCTGGCGATCCCGCTGCTGTTTCGGCTGGTCGTGCTCGTAACCGGCTCCAGGCTCGCCGGCTTCTCGGCCGCAGCCGCTTGGACGCCGTTGCCGGCAGTGATTCACATGCTGGGATCGTTTGATACCGCCTATCCGTTGTTCACTTTGGGGCTGGCGATCTTGTGGATCGGCGCCTGTTGGGACGGCGACCGGAGGAGCGCCGCGGGCTGTGGGGCTTTGCTGTGGGCGGGGCTGTTGTTCACGCACGGCCTGCTGACGCTGGGGGCGCTGTTTGTGTTGCTGGCGCTGGCTCCCCTGGCCCTCGGCGCTCCACGAGAGGGATGGCCGGCGCGAGCCGTGACGGCGGCCGGAGTCGGCGCGGCGACTTGCCTGGGTCTGCTTGCGCTGCTGTGGCTGACGACCGGGTATAACCATTTGGCGGCGTTGCTGGAATCGATGCGAATCCAGGAAGGACTGGCCGGCGCTTGGGATCGCCCGTGGCGGCTGACCGTCGCCTGGGACATCTACGACTTCTTCCTGGCTTCGGGCTGGGCGACGTTCGGCATCGTGGCGCTGTACGTCATCCGGCGGGCGCGCCGCGGCGAGGGCGACTGGCGGGAGCGGAGCTTCGTGATCGCCGCGCTGGGGACAATCGCCGTGGTCGACCTCAGCGGCCTGCTGCGGGCGGAGACGGCGCGGGTTTGGCTCTTCCTGCAACCGCTGGCGCTGGCGGTCGTGGGGATGGAGCTCGCGCGCTGGACGCCGGGACAGCGACTGTCCGCCTACGCCGCGCTGCTGCTGGCGCTGGTCGCGATCCGCTCGAGCATGATCTTTCTGTAGAGCTACGCCGCGCTGAGATCGCACTGCGCTTCCACGGCCTCGGCCGAGCCGTCGCGCAGCCAGCCGTCGAGCTGCACCGGCTCCTTGAGCTGTTGTCCGCGGATACGCGGGACGCGCACGTAACGGCATTCCAGCTCGGGCAGCGCCGTCATGTCCACCCACAGCTTTTCAAATTGGGCGACCGGGAAGATGTCCTCCTGGCCCTTGCCCCAACGCTTCTTGGCGTCCTTGATGGTGATGTACGCCGGCAGCCGGGCGGCCAGACGGCGTACGGCGGCGTCAACCTTGGGTTGGTCCGCCAGATCGCCGCGCGTCAGCTCAAAACAGACCAACATGCGGTCGATATCCACCCAAAAAGTATTGCTGTTGTAAAACGTCAGTTCCAGCCCGAGATCCTCGCGCGGCAGCGCCATGCCTTCGATCAGGCGCGGCCGGCTGTTCACCAGCGCCAGCCCGCCGCCGCTGTCCTCCACGCGGCGCGCGATCACCTCCGTGGTCATGCCGGCTCCCGATCGCAGGTGAGCGCCCAGCAGCGCCGGGTCCAGGTCGACGCCCAGCGTATCGATGTTGTGCGCCAGCAGAGTCCGCAGTTGAGGCCGCTCAGCCAGCAGCCGCCCCAACAAACCGTTGCGCAGCATATTGGGGATCTCGTACCAGTGCCCCGTCGGGTGCATGCACTGTAGCGGAAGGTTGTCAGTGTAGTCCGAGCCCTCGCCGGCGCGTTCGGCCCAGTGCAGCAGGGCGGCCCGCACGCTGTCGCGCATCTTCTGCGATTGCTCGTCGAGCGTCTGCTGCCGGGTCTCCTCCCAAGCGAAGCGCAGGTCGCGCGCCATGGGTACGAAGCGCAGGCCCACGCTGCGTCCCCGCGACAGATGCAACGGCCCGCGGTAGCCGTAGCTCTCTTCCGCCGCCAGCCGCTCGGCGATGGGACCGTACGTCAAATAGCTCGTGGTGAAGATGTGCGGAACCGCCGCGCCAAACTGCCGCTGGGTCCGGCTCGTCTTGGCAAGGTGGACCTCCACGAAAGTACGGTGTTTGCCGCCAAGCTTGGCGAACGGATTGAGCGCTTTGACCGCGCCCGCGCCCTTGGTCCAGCGGCTGCCGACGCCGCCGGCGAAGGTGACCGCGGCGACCTCTCCGGCTCGCAGCGACCGCTCGCCCTCCCTCCTGTCCGCGGCGCTGAGTCCGCTGACGCCGTCGAGCGCGCCTTCGGAGCGCACATCCTCCACCCGCGTGGAGGCCGGCAGGCGGTTCTGCGCCAGCCCAATGCGGCCGCGCCGCAAGTCTTCGCGAATACGCTCATGCTCTTCGGCGTCAAAGCCGTTCTCGGCCAACAGGGTTTCCAGCGGGGACTCCTCAGCCGCCTCTAGTCCCTCGGACTTGGGCAACATCCGCTCGACCAGCGACTCCACCCGAAACGCCGCCGAGCCCCGCCCGGCGCCTGAGCTGAAGCGTTGCAGATCGGCGCGGTCGGTCTCGGTCAGCAGACTCGGCGGCTGGCGCAGCAGCGCGGGCAGCCGCTGATAGTAGTACTCCGGCGGCAGCGGGTCGTTCCCGTCGGCCAGCCGCGCCCAGCTTCCGCGCTCGTTGACGGCGAAGGTATAGACGACGGGTGTGATGGCGAACGGCGCGCCCGTCTCCATCTCGCCCTTGACCTCCAACATGATCGCCCGCAGCCGCTGGGCCGCTTCCGCCTTGCGAGCTGGGTTGAACAGAAAGCCCATGCCGCCGCCCGACATGCCGCCCAACATCCAGAAACCCCAAAAATCATCGCCCAACGCGGCGCGCGTTCGGCGCACCAAGGTCTCGGTGTAGGCGTTGCTCGCCCACGGGATGATGGTCTGGATCGGGCCGTCGAAGTTGCGCTGCGTGGCGCCGCCGATCTCGCGGATGCGGCCTTCGCGCAGCAGCTCGAGCATTTCGTCCAGCAGCCCGCCGGCCTGTTGGCGAGCCTCCCATTCCAAGCCGCTGCGCAACAGATACTTTTCGGTCACCGTGTCCAAGATCGGCCCCACGTCCTGCGCCATGCCGCCATGTACGAGCACCAGGCTGTCTTGCAGCTTGCGCAGCGTCTCCGGCGGGACTCGATCGGGGCCCAACACCTGATGGCGCGGCATCAAGGTTCCGCGGCTGACGCCAAATTCCACGTCGTCCGGCCCGGCCTGCACGCCTTCAATCAGCTTGGCGCCGGGCCAAAGGCCGCCCGAGTCCTGCCAGCCGCCGCCCGAGCCGCCCAACCACTCGCCCAGAATGGCGCGGGCGGCGATCAACCGCCGCTCGTGCTCTTGCAGCGGCCCGGTCAGGTCGCGCACCTGCCGGGTGGCCCGCATCATGGCGCTGATCAGACACGCCAGCAAGTTGGTCGAAACGGCCAGCCGCGAGCCCTTGGGGATGTTGTTGACGCGGCTGACGATCTCCAACCCCAGCCGCGGGTTTCCGGTCAACGCCGCGAGCGCCTCGCCGATCGGGCGCGCCTCGCCTTCCATGCTGGGCGGAATGACCCCGGCCGCAATCACGGCCGCCTTGAGCAGCCCCAGATAGTCGCGCCCAAAATCGAAAACCGCCCGCAGGTCTTCAATTTCGGTCGTCGCCTCCAGATCCAGGCTCGCCAGTCGCAGCACCGGACGGTCAATCAGCCGCAGAAAGACCTCGACCGGAGGCTTGGGCGCTTCGCCGGCGCTGACCGACAGATCCACCGAGATGTTGATGACGCGGGCGCCTTCGGGGTAGTCCATCCCCAGGAAGAAAATGTCGCTCCAGCCGCTGTGGGTCAAGTCCATGCGGACCGGGGTCGCCTCGTGCAAAACGGGAAAGCCGCCGTCGGCGGTGCGGCGGGCGAGCTCGGGGCGGATGCGCAGCGGGTAATCCGCCGGGTGTCCGATGCGGAACATCCACTGGTTGCCGCGCACGGAACGCACGCTGAGGCGCACCTGCCGCGCCAGAGTCTCGAAAGCGGCGCCTTTGTAAGCCGCGGCCAGCCCGCTGGAGATGGCGTCGCCGGCCCCCCGGCGCTCCTGCTCGCCGCGAAAAATGCGGATCGCCTCCTCGTAGCGGCGCTTGAGCAGATGATCGTAGCCCTCGTGCGGAATGCGGTCGCGGTCACGCAGGCCCGCCTGTTGGGGGATGTGGTACCGGTGGATGGCGTAGAGGAAGAACAGCGCCCGCACGCGCTCGTAGAGGTTGTCGCTGCGGCGGCGAAAGCTTTCCAGCTCGTCGCACTCAGCCAACAGCTCAGGCAGGCTCAACCCCTCGCAGAGCTCGTCGAGCGAGCGATCCCGCAAACCGGCGGTTTGGGCCGTCAGGGTTTCGAGCAGGCGGCTCATTCCCTTTTCCCTTGGGCGGCCGCCACGTCGAACATCCGTGTCAACACCTCGTCGCGTTCCGGCCCGCGCAGCGCCATCGCCAGTTGTGCGATGAACAGCCCGTATTTCTGGCCGATGTCAAAGCGCTTGGAGGAAGAGATGTCCAACGCCAGATATTTTTCGTTCGGAGCGAGCTCGGCTAGCGCGGCGGCGAGCGTCAGGTTGGCGGCGTCGGGACGGCGGGCGGACTCGGCGGCGAGCAGCTCCATGACGCTTGGCGTCAGCGCGTGGACGCCGAAAAAGCACAGGTACTGCCCCGCGCGCAGTCCCGAGACCTGCAAGCGCAGCTCGGCTTCGGTGGGGGTCGGCTTTTCGATGACCGTGTCGACCTTGTAGACGCCCGGCTCGCTCGAGAGCGGCTGCCCGCCGACCGCCCCGAAGAACGGCAGCAGATGCTCGCGCGTGACCTGTACGGCTGAGACGGCGCAATCCTGGGCCAAGGCCGTCTCGACCACCTGCTGGGCGCAGCTACGGTCCGAGTCGCTGACGTAGATGTGATCGCCGACCAGGTGCAGGAACGGCTCGTCGGCGGTCAGCTCGCGGGCGCGCAGGATGGCGTCGCCGTAGCCGCGAGGGTCGGGCTGCTCGATGAACCGCACCTCGGCTTGACTTGACGCCGCAACAGCCGCGTAGGCCTCGGCGTCGCCCGGCGCCACGATGACCGCGATCTCCTGCACCTTGGCCCGCACCGCCTCTTCGATGATCTTGCCGAGCACGGAGCGCTCCTCGCCGCGCTCGTCGATGATAGTTTGCAGCGGCAGCTTGCGTTGGGCCCTGCCGGCGGCGGTGATGACGGCTTTGCGAATTCTCATGGCAGGCGGTCGCTGGCGATGGACGAGAAAAACTAGTTTATCGGGTTCAACTCATCGCCCGGGCTTGACCGGGCTCGTTCGGCGCTGGTCACGGTTGCGCGCGGGGCGCCCGTGGGTCTAAGCTACAGCCGTCGGGCTGCTCAACGTGGAGACCTTATGACCAAACGTGAATTTCTCGCCGCCGGCCTCGGCGCCGGACTTATGCTCGGCAGTCGAAAATCGGCTCGCGGCCAGTCAGGCGGTCTGCCCGTGCGCAAGGCGAAGACCGCCAAGATGTTCAAGAGCCCCAAGGGCTTCCCCAACGGGCTCGCTGACACGCCGGAGGGCTTATGGATCGGCGAGCAGAAGCTCACCGGGGCCGCCGCGAAGTCCTACGGGCTGCCCGAGCCGGACTCGTTGGAGGAGTCCGCCTGGCTGGTGGACTGGAACGGCAAGCTGCTCAAGACCGTCAATACGCCGTCGCGCAACACCAGCGGCATGGCGGTCGGCGGCGGCTACGTCTGGATGATCGCCAACGCGGCGCCGCAGGGCGTTTTCCAGGTGGACATGAATTCCAAGCTGGTCAGCCACCGCCAGATCCCGCTCGGACCTCCCGGCAAGGACGGCGGCGGCTCGCACGGCGGCTTGTGGCACGAGGGCAAGCTGTGGCTGTCGTCGTTGCGGTTGCGCGGGAACATCCGCGTGGACCCGGTCACTTGGAAACCGGACTACATGATCCCGTTTTTTCAGCAGCATCCCAACTGGGTGCGCTACCACGACATCGCCATCATTGGCGACAGCATGTGGCAGGTGATAGGCAACAACAGCACCGGCCACAAGGATTTCCAGCCCGGTCTGGTGCGGCACGAGCTCGAAACCGGCCGCGCAGTCGAGATCGTGGAGTTTCTGCCCGGGTCGAGCGACCCGCACGGGCTGGCGGTCCACAACGGCAAGCTCATCAGTTGCGACGCGGGGATTCACCCCGGCTGGCCGAACTACGACAGCCCCACGGCGGGCTGGATTTTTCAGATTGATTTCGTCTGAGAGGTCCGCGCAGCGGGAGCGCGCTCAAGCCCGTAGGGCGGCATGGCGATAGCCCGGCCCGCGAGGGCCGGGCTTGTAGCCGCCGCGAAGTCCCCTTCTTTCTTACGGCCCCTGACTGAGCTCGGGCAAATAAGAGCGCCGCAGCCTCCTTTGCCTCAGGGCTGAAGCCCTGGGCTATATTCCGCCACGCGTTTCCGTCGCAAATGGCATTTTGCTGATTTTGCATGCGGATATCCGAGACGGGACGCTAGCGGGCTTCGCGTACGCGCTTGAGCTCGCGGCCCACTTCGGCGATTGCTTCCACCGCCGGCGCTAGCTTTCGCCCCAGATCCGACAGGCCGTACTCGACCGTCGGAGGCGATGTCGGCATCACGTTGCGATAGACGATGCCGTCGTTCTCCAGGCGGCGCAGGCGCGCTGTCAGCGTCTTGGCCGAAACGCCTTTCAGGTCGAGCTTGAGCTCACTGAACCGACGCGGCTGCTCGCGCAAATACCAGATGATGTTCGGCGTCCAGGCCCCGCCTACCAGCTTCAGGCACTCGGTTAGCGGGCACTCCGGCGGCGGCGGATCCACGTTGTTCTTGCGGCGAGGGACCATTGTAGGTTTCATTAGGTTACCAATCGGAAACCTGAAAATCTACACTGCTTGAGTTAGTTGATCACTTTTCGGCATCAAATATCACAGTGATACTTTTGGGGCGGAGAGAACCGTCCCGACAGAAGGAGAAAACACTGTGAATCAAACCAAAACAGCAATCGTGACGGGAGCCTCCAGCGGGATCGGCCTCGGCGTCACGCGGGCGCTGCTTAATCGCGGCTATCGAGTGGTCGGCAACTCCCGCCGAATTTCTTACGCGGAGACTCTGGAAGCCTCTCCCAATCTGGCGCTGGTGGATGGCGACATCGCCACGCCCGCAGTTGCAACGCACGTGGTTGACACGGCCGTCGAGCGATTTGGCGGCATTGATCTGCTTGTCAACAACGCCGGCATCTTTATTTCGAAACCGTTTGTAGAGTACACCGCGGAGGACTTTCTGAGCCTTCTCTCCACCAACCTGGAGGGCTTCTTCCACGTCACGCAGCGCGTTGTCCGGCGGATGAGCGAGCAAGGCGCCGGACACATCGTCAACATCACCACAAGCCTCGCGCAGCAGCCGATCGCGGGCGTGTCCTGCGCTATCCCAGTGCTGACCAAAGGCGGTATGAACGCCGTTACGGCCGCACTGGCCATCGAGTACGCCGCACAGGGGCTACGGGTCAACGCCGTGGCGCCGGGCATCGTTGATACCCCGATGCACAAGCCGGAGATGCACGGATTTCTCCGGACGTTGCATCCGATTCAGCGCATCGCGACCGTCGAGGAGATTGCCGACGCCGTGCTCTTCCTGGAGAACGCGCCGTTCGTGACGGGGCAAGTGCTGCACGTGGATGGAGGCGCACATGCCGGCAAATGGTAGCGCGACAGCGGCGCGCGCCGCCTGGCTGGACCGGCTTGAAGCGGCCGGTTGGCGGCTTCCATCGCCGCCTTCGCCGCTGGAGGCGTACGACCCGGCCGCGGAGGTTGGCGGCCTGCTGTTCCTGAGCGGGATGCTGCCCATCGATGAGGGACGGCTGCTCTACGCCGGACGGACCGGCGCGGAAGTGAGCTTCGAACAGGGCCGAAGTGCGGTGGCGCGGGCGGCGCTGAACGGGCTGGCCGTGGCGGCCGCGGCGGTCGGCGACCCCTCCCGAGTGCGGGGCGTGGTGCGGCTGGGCGTGAATGTGGCCGCAACAGAGGACTTTACGCGCCATCCAGCCCTTGCCGACGCGGCGTCCGAGTTGCTGAATACGGCTTTCCCGAGCCGGCCTCGCCATACGCGGCTGGTTGCAGGCGCCCGCAGCCTGGCGAACGGCTCGCCGGTGGTGTTGGAAATGATTTTTTCGGTTGACGACGCCTGAGCGCTCCGCGCCGCGTGAACCTCGGCGGCGCGACCTTCTAGCTCTAACGGATCGACCGGCCGCCGTCGATCGCCAGCGACTGCCCGGTAATGAACGCAGCCTCGTCCGAGGCCAGAAACAAGATCGCGTTCGCCGCGTCCTCGGGCTTGCCCAGGCGGCCCATGGGGTGTTTTTCCATCAGGTAGGCGCGATGGCGGTCGCGGTCAGTAGCCTCGTCCAACGTCTGGTCGACCATCCGCGTCCCTTCGATCGTCGCCGGGCAGATGCAGTTGACCCGGATGTTGCGCGCGGCGTAGTCCAGCGCCATCGCCATCGTCATGGCGTGTACGCCGCCCTTGGAAGCGGCGTAGGCGACCAGTCGGTGGTTGCCGCGAATGGCGTTGATTGAAGCCGTGTTCACGATCGCGCCGCCGCCTCGCGCCAACATGTGCGGAATCGCGTGCTTGGAGCAGTACAGCGCGCCCTTGGCGTTGACGCCCATCACGAAGTCCCAGTCGGCGTCCTCGACGTCGGTCGCTTCGCCGGAAACCACCACCCCGGCGTTATTTACCAAAATGTCGATCCCGCCGAAGGCTTCCACCGTCGCATCCACCAAGCCTTTGGCTTCGCTCTGAATGGAGACATCCCCGCGTGCGGTCTCCAGGCGACCCGGTAGGCCCCTGGCGGCCTCCCGCAACAGCGGCTCATCGCTGGGCTCGAAGATTGCGGCCAACACGTCGGCGCCTTCGCGCAAAAAAGCCAGAGTCGTGGCGCGGCCGATGCCGCTGCCGGCGCCGGTAATCATCGCTTTCTTGTCTTTCAACCGCATGGCCGTCAACCGTTGTCAAAGCGGGACCGTTCTCGATACGCTAAGCGAGCGATGAACGGTTCCCACCCCAACAACTATCCTAAGCTGCACAACGCCGCCTGGCCCGGAGTGGTGGGCAAGGGGCCGGATTCCGAGCCGCCGATCGATCTCGACACAATGATCGACATGACCGCCAACGCGGAGGTCGACGGCGTTCGCTTCGACGGCATCGATCTGTTCTTGTGCGATCCGCACATCTCCATCGACATCGATGACGACGGCCTCAAGGCGGTGGCGGACAAGATCGCAGGTCGCGGGCTGAAGATCGGCTCGCTGGTGGCGCCGGTCTGGCCGCCCGCCGGCGGCGGCTCGGCGATGGACCCGGGCGAGGGGCGCAAGGCGTTCCTGGCGGCCGTGGAAAAATCCTGCCGCATCGGCCGCAAGCTGACCGATTGGGGCCATCGGCCCAGCGGCGTGGTGCGCATCGACTCCGCCACCGGCGTCAGCGAATGGGCCGAAGGCGACCAGGAAGCCAACACCCAGGCCATCGCGCAGACCTTTCGAGAAGCCTGCCTGATCGCGGCTGATTTTGGCGAGCAGCTTGCCGCGGAGGGTGAGATATGCTGGGGCGCGATGCATTCGTGGAAGAAGATGTTGCGTCTGCTGGAGCTGGTCGACAAGCCGAACCTGGGCTTCCAGGCCGATATGGCGCACACCTTGCTCTATACGCTCGGCTACAACGCGCCCGAGGACGGCCTGCTGCCCGCTGATTTTGGCTTCTCCGACCAACAGGCCCTCGACGACGCGTATCACAAGATGGCCGACGCCCTGCGGCCGTGGACCATCGACTTCCACGTCGCCCAAAACGACGCCACCGTGTTCGGCTCGGGCAGCCACGACAAAACCGGCCGGCATTGCCAAGCCACCGACCCCAACGGCAAGCTCGACATCGTCCGCCACGCCGGCTACTGGCTGCGGCACGACGACGACACGCTCACCCGCCGCCTGCAACACATCTGCTGGGACGGTTGCATGTTTCCCAACGCGGTGATGACCAACCCGCGGACCTGGAACGAAGTCCTCGCGGCGATGGTCAGCGTCCGGGACGCCCACGGCTGGCAGGTCTGACTTACAGCCCTCAACGACAGACTTCAGGCAAGATAGGAGCGATGTCCTCCCGCATCCGCTCCGTTGACGCTTGGCAGATCCTCGATTTGCGCGGCAACCCCACCATCGAAGCGCGCATCACGCTCGACAGCGGCGCGACGGGCTCGTTCCAGACGCCGTCGGGCGCCTCCACCGGCAAGCACGAAGCCGTCGAGCTGCGCGACGGCCCAGGCGGCGGCTATGGCGGCAAGTCCGTGCTGCGGGCCGTGGAGAACGTCCGCACCGAGATCGCCGCAGCGTTGAAAGGGTTGGCGGCCGACGACCAGGCGGGCGTCGACCGCGCCCTGATCGAGCTCGATGGGACCGACAACAAGTCCCGATTGGGCGCCAACGCCATGCTGGCCGCGTCCGGCGCCGCCGCCCGCGCCGCCGCCGCGCACGCCGGAGTCGAGCTCTGGCGCTACCTGGCCCAGGACCGTCCGGCCGCCATCCCCGTGCCGATGGTCAACATCCTCTCGGGCGGGCTGCATGCCGGACGGCAGCTTGAGTTTCAGGACTTTCTGGCGGTTGGCCACGGCTTTTCGTCCTTTGCGGAGTCGATCGAGGCGATCACGCTCACCCATCGCGCCACGGCCGAACTATTGGCCGAGCAGGGGTTTGAGTTGACCGGAGTGGCGGACGAGGGCGGCTTCGGGCCGCGGCTGGCGTCCAACCGGCAGGCGCTGGACCTGCTATTGATGGCGATCGAGCGCGCCGGGTTCAAGCCGGGCGAGCAGATCTCCATCGCCATCGATGTCGCCGCCAGCCATTTCTTTCGCGACGGCGGCTACGAGCTCCGCAGCGAAGACCGCTGGTTGAGCGAGGACTCGATGATCGAGCTGTTGGCGGAGTGGGTGGACGCCGCCCCGCTATTGTCCATCGAGGACGGGCTCGCCGAGGACTCCTGGGAAGGCTGGGCCAAACTGACGGCTCGCGTCGGCGACCGCTGCCGATTGATCGGCGACGATTTCTTCGTGACCAACCCGCGACGGCTGGAGCGCGGCATCGCCAAGCGGGCCGGCAACGCCGTGCTGGTGAAGATGAATCAGATCGGCACGCTCACCGAGACGTTTCAGGTAATCGACCGCGCCCGGGAAGCCGGATTCGCGGCCGTCATCTCGGCGCGGTCGGGCGAGACCGAAGACTCGTTTCTGGCGGACCTGGCGATAGCCGGCGGCGCGGGCCAGATCAAGGTCGGCTCGGTGACGCGCTCGGAGCGGCTGTCCAAGTACAACCGTCTGCTGGCCGTGGAGGCCGAAACCGAGCGATCCGGGCGCGGGCCGGGCGGCTTTGAGATTTCGCGGCGACTTTTGAGGGATTGAGGCAAGCTCGCCGGATCCGTCGGATTAACGCCGCCAGGGCGCGCGAAACAGCGGCTGGCGGCCAAGACCGTCACACGGTTAAAGCCGCCCCCGTCGCAGCAGCGGTCGTGGGCGCCGCCGTTCTCGGCCTGAATGCGGGAATCCCGCAACCAACCCAGCCCGCTCGAAATCGCTTCATTCATGGCTTTGTTCGCAAGGCCAAGGTAGCATGAGGAAAGTACTAGCCAACAGTACGGACTCGTGCGCAATTGCCATGCTAAGACGAACCATCTCCATTGTTTTCCTGAGTTTATGCTCTCTGCCGTTGGCCGCTGAGTCGGCCGGCGGCGTGAGCTGGACGGCCCCAGAAAGTTGGAAGAACCAGCCTCGGCCCATGCGGGCGGCCAATTATGTGATCCCCGCAGCCTCGGGAGCCGCCGAAGACGGCGAGCTGGCGGTCTATTACTTCGGCCCCGGACAGGGCGGCGGGGTGGAAGCCAACATCCAGCGCTGGGTGGCGCAGTTCCAAGCGCCCGACGGCGGCCCGGCCGACAATCTGGCCAAGCGCTCGACGAAGAACGTGAACGGGATGGAGGTCGCCATCCTGGATCTGACCGGCACGTACCTGTTCAAGACTTCTCCGATGGCGCCCACCGCCACCCTGAAGCCCGGCTACCGGATGCTGGCGGCGATCGCGCCGGGGACGGGCGCGCCGGTGTTCTTTAAGCTGACCGCGCCGAAAAAGACGGCCGACGCAGTGGAATCAGAGTTCTTCAAGCTCGTTGAATCGCTGAAGAAGTAGAGGCGCGCCCTACAACGTCACGGCGACGCTGTCGCGAGCAAGCGCTGTAGGGGACATTCGCGTCCGCCCTCTGGCTGTTCTGCGTATCCTTCAAGCCCGCGCCGCGGGCGCTCTTGGGGTGAGCCGGACTCAACGTAGAAACTCATGCGCCGGGCAGGAATGCCCGGCGCCACGGAGCGTCAAGCTCACCGACGTCCGCGCCGTGAACGGCGCACCGTAGTACGTCACGCCGCCGAACCCCGAGAAGAAACAGCCGTTGACGAAGTACGTGTTGTTTGTCACATTCTCTAGGTTGAGCCGGAAGGTGGGTAGCCGAAGTAGGGCCCGATGCTGTGGTCGCCGCGCGAGAAGGCGTTGAAGGCTGTCGTGGTGCGGATGGCGATGTTGCGCGTCAGTTCGAACCGCCCCCCGCCTTGATAGGCGCTGGTCAGCACACGGTAGCGTGACCAATGCTCATAGAGGTTCGTATCGCGGGACAGCTCATCGAACAGCCGGCCGTTGCTGGAGATTGGGATGCCGTAGTTGACGCCAGTGTTGCGCTCCTGCGTCTCCCACGAAAAGTCGAGATTGGCCTTGGACGCGAGGCGGTAGTCGCCGGTGACGCCGCCGAAGAGCCGCTTGCCGTCGGCGCCCTCGAAGAAGCTGTTTCATTTCTCGGCGGCAGCGACCGCGCGCAGCCCCAGCTTCTTTTGGCTGCCCAACCGTTCGCTGACGTCGGCTTGCCCGTAAGCCAGGCCGTTGCTCGATAGATCGAAGGCGAACTTGTAGAGCGGGATATCGGTCGGCTTCTTGCGGCTGAAATGGAGAATGCCGCCGGGAGGCGCAAAGCCTTAGCGCAGGGCCGCCGCGACATTGCGGGCGTTGAGCGGCAGTTGCAGAATCGGCTTCGTCCCGAACGCGTTGCCCACCGAGGCGTCGGTGGTGTTGACCTGCGTCGCCGAGGCCTCCACCGTCACCGTCTCGGCCACCGTGTCGAGCTGCGCGAAGACGACCTGCAGCGTCACCGGCGTGTTCACGCGCACCTCGACGCCTTCGATGACGACGTCGGCGAAGCTCTCCTGCCGCGCCGTTAAATCATACTCGCCCGGCTGGAGCTGCGCGAAACCGTAGCGCCCGCTCGAGTCGGTGCGGATCTCTCGTTGCAAGCCGGTGGCGGCGTTTTCGATCTCGATCGCGGCTCCCGGCACAACACCGCCGGCCGGGTCGGTCGCCGGCCCGCCGAGGCTGCTGGCCCCGGATTGTGCCGCCAGCGGCGCCGTCGTTGACGCGGCCAAAAGGAGGAGCGCCGCCAAGCGCAACGGCGCCCCGCCTTTCAGCAAACGGGCGAATCATGACGGTCAACAGGCTTCTGGTTCGATCACGGGCATGGGCTGTCCTCCTCAGTGGAACGTGAGGACGTCGACGAAGTCGACAGGAAGGTACGCTCCCAATCTGACTGACGTCCAACGGCTTCGCCACTCGATCAGTTTCGTTGCGTAGCGCCTGAAAGGGGAGCGCTTGCTGCAATCAGGTGTTCCGCATGTCTCCAAAGCCACGGAGGGGAGGGGTCCGGCACGCTTCGCCCCTGCCCACGGTTCGGCTCGGTCGAAGAAAGCTGGTCCGACGTGAGGCGCTCGATGCCTGGATGCGAGAGAACGAATCGGGAGCCCGTGATAAGCTGCCGGTGTCAGAAATCATCGCGCACTCTCCTTCCGCGCGACGAACATCCTGCGCCCGGCCGGCGCTCGCAATATACACTGCATTGATTGGTAGTATGCTGGGCGCTCAACTAGGCGACCAATCATCGCTAGCACTTAGGGCGTGGAGCGAAAACCCTAACCGCCGACTGGGATCATCGGGAGGGTTCTGGGAAAGTGGTCCTGGTATGGCGCAATACTTCAGACGGTGCAGATGCGCACGGCCTGTTGCAGCGAGGTGATCGGATCGCGCAGTGGGATGAACTCGTGGGCGAACCAGCCGTCGAACCCGGTGTCGGCGATCGCCTTGGAAATAGCCTTGTAGTTGAGCTCCTGGGTTTCGTCGATCTCGTTGCGGCCCGGATTGCCGCCGGTGTGGAAGTGGTTCAAGAAGGCCTTGTTGTCGCGGATCATGCGGATCACGTCGCCCTCCATGATCTGCATGTGATAGATGTCATACAGCAGACCGAAGCGCGGCGAATTGACGCGCTTGGCGAGCTCCACGCCCCAGGGCGTCGTGTCGCAGTGATAGTCCGGGTGGTTGACCTTGGAGTTGAGCAACTCCATGGAGATGTTCACGCCCAGATCCTCGGCCTGCGGCATGACCTTGGCCAGCAGCGCGGCGCAGTTGTCCCAGGCTTCCTCGTCGGAGATGTCGCGGCGGTTGCCGGAAAAGCAGATCAGGTTGGGAACCTTGTGCTGCTTGGCCAGGGGCAGCAGGCGGCGGAAGTTGGCCTCGATCTCGGCGTGGTTCTTGCGCTGGTTCAGGCCGTCGGGGATGGTGCAGACGCCCGAGCCCATCGAGCAGACCATGCCGTACTTCTCCAGCAGCGGCCACTCCTCGGCCGTGAGCAAGTCGATCGCCCGAATGCCCATTTTGGAGCCGGCCTTGGCAAGCTCATCGATCGAGAGGTCTCGATAGCACCACTTGCAGACCGACTGGTTCAGGCGTCCCTTGGCGGCGGCTTCGGCTTGCATGCCGATTTTGGTCGCCCCCGAGAGGATCCCGAAAGCGGCGGCGGAGCGGACGGCGTGGCGGCGTGTGATCGACATGAACGCTCCGGATTCTAGCAGACCTCAGCGCAGAGCCAGGAACATCACCGTCGCGAAAACCGCCACGACCAGCGCAATCAGAACGTTGATCCGGCGCTCGAAACGCTCGGCCTCCAGCGCCTTCATGTCCATCGATTCCAACGCCTCCTCCATGCGGCTGAGGCGCTTGACCACGGCCGCATCGGTCTCGATCACCTTCGTTTCGGTTTGCAGCAGGCGCTGCTCCCAGGGCTTCAGCTCGCCGCGCACGGTCTCGCGTGCCGCCTCGGTCGCGGTTTCGCGAGCCATCTCGCGGGTCGCCTCCTCCCACATGCGGCGGGTCTCGGCTTCGGCTTCCGCCACCAGGCCGCTCGGCCCCGGCTCGTCGCCGCTGAGCCGGCCCGCGGGCGGCAGGCGCTGAACGCCGGGCTCCTCGACCGGCACGGACTTGCCCGTCCCCCCCTGCTTCTGTTGTTGCGCCAGCGCCGCCAGGTTGCCCAGCATATTCATCCAGCTCACACCATCTCCTCGCGAATCAGCGGCGCCGCATCCGGGTTGCCGGGGCCGAAGTGCTTGAGCATCACCAGGTTCTCGGTGTCCGACGTGTTGGTGAAGTTGACGCCCGCGTTGGCCGCCGCCCGCGTCACGAACAGCTCGTCCTTGGTCAGCTCGCCGAAACGGATCATCGCCGGAGTGTGGACGTCGTACGCGCCGATGCGGCCGCGGCCCTGCGTCAGGATCAGCCCGTGGGCGGCGGCGTCCGTGATCGTCGCCGTGCGGCCCGGCAGGACGGTCAGCTCCTTGGCCGAGTAATAGGGAGTCGAGTAGGTCACCCACTTCTCCTCATAACCCGCCCCGCGCATGGCGCCGAGGTCGCCCACCGGCAGCGGCTCAAAGAAGCGGTGCTGCATGAAGTGGGGATCGACATTCTTCTCCCAATCCAGCATCTCCAGGATGTAGTCCAGATCCTGGTGATGCTCCGCCGGGACGTCCTTCACCAGCAGATCCCACGGCACCGGACGGCCTTCCACCAGCGACTGGAACATGCCGAACACGTCGGAGTT